>NZ_JBFUAY010000070.1:0-27153 GCF_056406015.1 Rhizobium sp. P1_E1
AGCTGATCCTGCACGGTCTCGCCGACATCCGGGGCGACCGCGGCGATGTAAACCAGACCAATGACACGCTCGTCGATGCCGGCGGCCGTGATCGTTGCGCCACCGTAGGAATGCCCAACGAGGATGACGGGGCTGCCGACACGATTGAGCGTCCGCTTAACCGTAGCCACGTCCTCCTCGTAGGAGTCCAGGCCGTACTGGACGGCGATGACTTCGTGCCCGTCCGCCTGCAGCGCAGGGATTACTTTGCTGAAGCATGAGCCGTCGGCCCAAATGCCGTGGCAAAAAACGATGGTGGGTATCGATGATGTAGACATTATCCTGTTCCTTCTTGGGTTGGGCAAATAATTCCGTTGGGGGGCAAGCGAGCCAACGGCTTCTTTCGAAGCTTTTGTGACCAGGCGATGTGCGCCAGGTCGAACTTGGTCGAACAGACACAGTCCGCTAAAGAATGGGTCGTCGTTTCGCCGTTGTGGCGAGGTCGTTCCGGAATATGTTGTTTTGAATGATGCTTCGGCTTGGGACCGAATTATCAGTCAAAAGACGCGGCGGCGTTGGCGATGAACTCGGCAACGACTTTCGGTTGTGAAAGCATAGGCAAGTGGCTTGCCTGAACAACCATGATCTCGGCACCCATACGTTCGGCGGAGTCCTGCTGTACCGCGGGCGGCATCGTGTGGTCGAGCGTTGTGACCATGTACCAAGAAGGCTTGGTGTGCCACGCGCTTTTGGAGATCTTCTCTAATTTACTGCGTGTTCCAAGCGGTCCCTGAGTGGCGTAGACGATATCGGCTTCTTCGGTCGGAAGATCCTGGCCCAGGTATTTGCGCACCCCGTCGCGGGTGAGCGTAACATGCGCGTCGCCCCAGGGCCTCAGTTCATTCACAACAGCCGCAGTCGCATAACCGCTCCACCAGTCGTCGACGGACTGGCCACTGTCTGGCGCAGCGCCGGCGATGTAGACGAGGCCCGCAACTCGGCTATGGTTGCCCGCCTCGGTAATGACCGCGCCACCATAAGACTGTCCCACGAGGATGACCGGACCGTCCTGCATTTCAATGGCGCGATGAACAATTGCCACGTCCTCAGAGAACGAGGTCAATGAAAGCTGAACGGCGATTGCATCAATGCTTCGCTCTGACAGTAACGGTATAACTTTATTCCAAGCATTACCGTCGAGGAAATATCCGTGTACAAGAATAACGTTTATAATATTCACGGCCACACCTCCTGCGCTGATGTCGTCTGTTGGCAATACATATGAACTACCTTGGAGATTAGGTCATGGCATTTTATTGCTATATCTGGGATGTTATTGCTTAAGACAGGCCAATGAGACGAAAAATCTGATTTTCGGCTTGATAAGTGTCGAAGTTATCTGACTCTAATGGTAGCTTATTGCTTACTTTGTACATTATTGTCAGATCTCTGACAAATGCCGGCGGCCCTGTGCGCGTGCGTATGCAGCAGGGGTGCTACCGACGACCTTTTTGAAACGGCGGGTCAGGTGGCTTTGATCGACAAACCCAAGCTTATCGGCAATATCGGCCAACGATATTTCGGCTGTCTCGATCAATGACTTCGCTTGCTCAATTCTGCATTGCTCCACGTATCGCGCAGGCGTCATGCCAATCTCAGCTTTAAAAACCCGGATGAAGTGAAAGCGGCTGAGACCGGTCCGCTTCGCGAGCGAGGAGAGGTCAGGAAAGTCGTGCGTTGTCCGCCCAAGATGCTCGATTACCCCTCGGATGGCTTCCCTGTCGCTGATTTCGCCGGTGTGATCGGAGACTGTGTAAACACCATACATTGTAACGAAATGCACGGTCAGCGCTTCAGCAAGGTGACGTAACAGAGGCATCCGCCATTGAAAATCCGGCTTGCGCATCTCCTCGAGGATCGCGCCGCCGATGTACAGTGCAAACAAATCGTTGGCGTGAAGGATAGAGCCCGTCTGATCATCCCTGCCTCGGAGGGGCTCACGTAACCGAGAGCCATCGCTGAGTTGGCCTGGGTCGATACCGATCCGAAGCATTGGCGGGATAGCGCCTCCAAGCCGTGCTGGGCTACCGGCCGGGACGACAATCAGATCCCCTGCTCTGCAAGATACCTCGCGGGACGCTATGTGCGTTTGAAAGCGGAATTGCCTTGATGATCCCAGCGCCACTAACACTGCATGATGATCACAGCCAGGCACAACCAGTTCGACGCCGTGGCTCCCGTCTCTCACATCAAAGTGCAGGCCGCGAGAGGTAGACGACATGCCTGCCGTCGATATGGGCCAGCCGCCGAGCTGGGCTCGGATTTCACCGATACCAGACAGCTCACTCTGGCCCTGAACCTTCATCTCTTTAGCTCCGTATTTAGGCCAGAATTTCCCGGACTTATGCAGCAAATGCCGCAAGACTCCAAGTCAACTAGGGCGTGAACTCATAAAAACGCAGCCATAGGCGGATGGAGGCGGCGGGGTCCGTTCGCCAATGGTTGCATCTCCTGATAAGATCAGCATCACACTTCAGCTTAAGCCCCGATCTGGAGGCCTCGCATGCCCTGCAGCAATGCGCTCGCTCCGTTCGTCATCGCCGCTCTCGTGGCCCTCGGTCCGCCGCCGGCTGGAGCGCAGAACAATGCTGCGCCACCGCCGGCGGCAATCTCCCACAAGGCCAAGCTTTGCCAGATGTGTCACGGTAAGAAAGGTCTGCCGACTGTTAAGAACACGCCGATCATCGCCGGCCAGCACGAGTCCTCTTTGCTGATAGCTTTGCAGGAATATCGCAATGGAGCGCGCACCGACGACCTCATGGGCCGGATCGCGAAGAATCTTTCCGACGACGACATGAAGGCGCTTGCGGCCTACTTCTCCGCACTGCCCTGGCCCGCCTACCGCGAGCCGGCCGACGCAGCGAGCATTACCCGCTTCCAAGCGCTCGACGCCGGGAAGAAGTGCACCTCGTGCCACCGGGAGGGTTTCGTCGGATACGCCAACACTCCGCGCGTCGCAAATCAGAAGCTGGACTACCTGATCAAAACCCTCTCCGACTTTCGCGATAACAAGCGCCCGAACGTGCCCCGCATGACGGCCTTGGTGCGCAATTCTTCGGCCGACGACATCGCTGCCATGGCTCACTATCTTGCCGGCCTCTGACGATCAGTTCGGCGTCGGCGATCCACCGAACAGGGCCGCCGGCGCGATTGCAGTTGGGATCTGCTTGGCATTCATACCCTTAAGATCACCGAGAGCAGCCATCAGTCCTGCAAGGCCCAGTCTGCGACCTGCCAACGCATCTCCCCATGATCAGCAACGACACGACCGAGCCCAGGGAACGGCATGTGCGTGGCGGCGATGAGTGCGCCTTCCGACGCGGCACGCGGAAAGAAGCGATCACGCATGGCTTTCGCAGCGGCACGGTCCTGCTCAAACAGGAAGAACACATCGGTCGCGGCCGGATGCACGACCGGAAAAATCATATCCGAAACCATGATCATGCTCTTCCCGCCATCTTCCACCCGCACGCCGATATGGCCGGGTGTGTGGCCGGTTAAGTCGACGATCGAAACGCCCCGCATGATCTCGCGCTCTCCGTCGATCGCTTGGAGCCTCGGATATAGCCGCACGACCTCCTCCGCCATCCTGAAGCTCGTCTGCAGGTATTCAGGCGCGCCGCTGCGCTTGGCCGGATCGGTCCAGTGAGCGATGTCGCGACGATCGATATAAAGCTCGGCTTCGGGGTAGTTGTTCTTACCTCCCAGAACCAGCCCACCCATGTGGTCTTGGTGCATATGCGTCACGATGACCGCGTCGATCTTGTCGGACTTCAGACCGAGCGCGGCGAGTGCCTGTGGTAACTGTCCGGTCTGCCCGATCGAACCTGCCGCACCGGCATCGATCAGGATGCGGCGCTCGCCATCCTCGACGAGATATTGGTTGAAGAGGAACCGAACCCCACTCGGCCGGGCGGTAAACTGTGCGCTTGCCGCCCTCTCGACCTCGGGCGCTGAGCGCCCCGGAAAGTAGTCATAGGGCATATCGGCATAGCCATCCGTCAGTGCCGTCACGGTGAACCGACCGATGCGGATCTGTGCGAACGGATTCATCGCAACAGGCGCCCCGGCAGCTTCCTGCGTCGCCGCACGGGCGGCGGAGTCGCCGAGCAGCCCTCCACCGAGGAGGCTTCCCCCGATGAGGCCGAGAGGCAAGGCGCCAGCGAAGGCGCGACGTGAAAGTTGAGGCATGACATCTTTCTCCGGATCAGTAGCACGATGGGAGCTACGTCGAGCCCCTTGACGACGCGAATGCTATGACATCCACAATCAACGGGGTATCTTGGCAATGTGGAAACATTCTTCTCATTTTATGGAAGGCTTCGATGGATCGTTTTGACGCGATGGCGGTGCTATTGGCGGTGGTCGACGCCGGCAGTCTTTCTGCCGGGGCACGGCGGCTGAATGCGCCGCTGGCCACGGTCAGCCGGAAAGTGGCCGATCTTGAAAAGCATCTTGGCGTTCGCCTGGTCGTGCGCACCCGCCGCGGCCTCGCCTTGACGGAGGAGGGGCGCGCCTTCGTCGCCGCGTCACGTCGTATTCTCGAGGAACTGGACGCGGCGGAGCGGCAGGCCAGCGGCGATTATGGAGCGCTGCGTGGCGGGCTGCACGTGACCGCGCCGATTGCCTTCGGCGAGCGCCATCTGCTGCCAATTGCGCTCGAATTCCTGAAGGAGCAACCCGATATCAACCTGCGGCTGACCCTGACTGATCGGCAGCTAAGCCTGAGGGATGAGCACGTCGATGTAGCCCTACGGATCGGGCACCTGCCGGACAGCGCGATTATCGCAACACGGGTTGGCGCCGTCCGCCGGGTGATCTGCGCGAGCCCCGACTATCTCGCCCGCCGAGGAGTGCCGCGTCAGCCGGAAGACCTCGCCCCGCATGATGGCATAAGCTTCCAGGGCTTCGCGACCGCCCCGGAATGGCGATACCGCCGGGACGGCGCGGCCTTCGCCGTCGAGCCGCGCCTCAAACTCGCGGTCAACACGACAGAGGCTGCCATTCAGGCTGCGCTGGCCGGTATCGGCATTATTCGCGTGCTTTCTTACCAGATCAACGACCATTTGCGCTCTGGCGCTCTGCGGGAATTGTTGGCGGAGTTCGCACCGGAGCCGCTGCCGGTAAATGTTATTCACGGACCAGCCGATCCGCTGTCGCTGAAGGTGCGGTCCTTCCTTGACTGGATCGGCCCCCGCCTGCGCGCGCGGATGGCAACCTAGCGTCCCGCCTATCAGACGCGTCTCCGTTAATGGCGGTCAGGCTCACTGGGAGTCGATCGTCCTCTGCCGCTCGAGGTCGATCCGACGAACGTGCGATATGTGCTAGGATGCGGCCCGAAGGCGGAATGCGACGGACGCACAGCGAGGGGCGGTGTGATCGCACCGGAATTGGCGCGACCGAGAGCCGACGTTGTGTCTTGAAAGGGGAGATGAGGACGATGCCGACACCAGAGCAACCCAGTCTAATCGTTCGACAGAAATCCCCACAGAATATCGAGTTTCCGTTTGCGTCGCTCTCCGATTGGCTGATCCCGACCGAGCTGTTCTTCGTGCGAAACCATTTCCCGTCGCCGGACCTCGATGCGCGAGACTGGAGATTGCGCGTTGGCGGGGCGGTGGAGCGGCCGATCGAACTTGACCTCGACAGCATCAAGGCGATGCGGAGCACGACTTTCACCGCCGTCGTCGAGTGTGCAGGGAACGGGCGCGTCTACTATGAGCCGCCGAGGGAGGGATTGCAGTGGCAGAACGGAGCCGTCGGCAATGCCGCGTGGACAGGTGTTCTTCTGCGCGACATTTTGGAAATGGCGGGCGTTAAGCGAACCGCATGTGAGGTTCTGCTCGCAGGCGCCGACAGCGGCGTCGTCGACACGAACAAGAAAACAGCTTCTCCCGGCCCCATCGCTTTTGCGCGCAGTCTACCGCTTGAGAAGGCCATGGCTGACAGCACGATCCTTGCCTATTCGATGAACGAGGAGCCGTTGACGCGCGATCACGGCTACCCGCTACGCGCGGTCGTGGGTGGCTGGTTCGGCATGGCTTGGGTCAAGTGGATCACTGATATCACGGTTGTGGAGCAACCATTCCTTGGCTACTGGCAGGCGCGCGACTATTTCCGTTGGGAGCGCAGCCTCGGGGAACCGACGCTGGTCCCCCTTGCGGAGATGGAGGTCAAAGCGCAGATCGCGCGTCCGGTACAGGGGGCGCAGCTCATCGCCGGCCAACCGTACCGGATTTTCGGAGCCGCCTGGAGCGGAGAGGCTGCTATCCGGCAGGTGCAGGTCTGCACCGGAGATGGCAAGGGCTGGCGCGAGGGAAGGCTCCTCGAAACAGAACGTCCCTTTGCATGGCGCTTGTGGGAGTACATGTGGACCCCTGAAGAAGTGGGGCGATATACACTGCGATGTCGCGCGATCGATGGGGCTGGATGCGTGCAGCCCGACCTCCAGCGTTCCGACTGCGAGAGCTACGCGGCCAATTGGATCATTCCGGTGGAGGTTACGGTCGTTTCCAAGCCACAGACGTACGAGGAGGAATTCGTGATCTAATCACCCGCATGGGGCGGAATGGCGGCTTTTGGCGCAACTGCGACCCGCGTTGTCACTGCGTCATGTCCGCTTTGCAGCAACAGCGACGGGTGGCTCGATGACCATTATCAGGCGCAATCCGGCCATGGCGGCTATTGGGCCCAAACCAGTCATCGCGATGCGGCCAGCATGACATCAGCACCATCCATGACATAGGTCGCATAGCGATGGTCGCGGATCAGGCTTATCTTTTGCTCCCGCCATTCGAGCAGCATGAAATAGGAAGGACCGCCCGGCGGTTCGGCTGATACCAGCAATATTTCCCGGCCTTCCAGCCAAGCAGGTTCGATCCTGACCGGTGGATATTCGGCATAAAAGGTGAAAAATCGGCCGACATCGGCCGCACCAGAGATTTCCGGCCGTCGCGCCTGACGAAGCCGAACATCCTCGGCCAGCATGCGACGCAACGCGTCCCAGTCTCGGGCTTTGAAGAGCGCTGCAAAGTTCAGGACCTCGGGACTCGGCGGTGGCGGAACCTCGGACCGCACGTCGGAGATGGCGCGCAATCTCGCCCGACCGCGCGACAGATGGGCCTTGACGGCATCGACACTCAGTTCCAGCAGCGCTGCGATGTCCGCAAGTGACTCTCCCAACACATCCTTGAGGATCACCGCGCTGCGTTGCGGCACCGGCAATTCTGCAAAGTGGCCCAGGGCGACCCGCACCGCGTCCTGCCGGATCAGCGCGTCCTCCGGACCGACGGCGCTGATATCGGCCAGATCGAAAGCCATCTCAAGGGGCTCCGATCGGAGCGTACTGCGCTGGCGCAGGGCATCTATGGCTCGATTGTGGACAATGCGAAATAGCCAGGGTCGCAGCGGCGTGCCCGGCGGGATCGAGCCAGCCGTCGCAAATACCCTGGCAAATGCGTCCTGGATCACATCCTCGCCGTCGATCACCGAACCCACCAGACGAGCAGCATAGCGGTGCAGTTCGGGGCGAAGCGCGTCCGCTTCCCCGGCGAGCGCTGCGAGCAGAGTTTTCCTCTCTTCGTCTTCGAGAGCAGCGTCTTCTGTCATTCGATGACCGTCACACCCGTATCCCCACGCACCGCGTAGACCATGGCCCCGGCGAGGCCCGTCCTGCCGATCAGGTCGGCGACCATATCGCCAAAATCCCGCGGCGTCATGTCCGGCCAGGTGGCGGCATGTTCGGCAAATGTCCGACCCGCCGCCGCGGCATAGGCCGCGATGCCGGTATCACCCACACCGGTTCCTGCGAACATCTGCCGGGGAACGATGACCCGGAAGCGCAGACCCAGGCCGAGTTCCGCCGATAGGCCCTCGGCATATTTTGCAATGAACCACTGCGCGCGCTTGGCTCCCGCATAACCGCCCGATAGCGGCGACCCCTGCACGGCGGCTCCGCTGGAGACCAGGACGACAAGCCCGCCCGGCGTCATCGGCAACGTCAGAGCAGCCTGTACCCAGTGCAGCGCGGCCTTGACGTCCACATTCCAGTTGGTCGTGAATGCCTCCCAGCCAATCCGGTCGATCCGTTCCATGGGCGGTTCCGCACCGGCGTTCATGATGACGAGATCGGGTCGCGTCTGCTCCATGATCCGCCATGCCGCGTCGACATCGGTGGCATCAGCCGATATGGCGGTGACGGCCGGTTGCTCGCCTGGCCCCTGCACGGCAGCCGCGTTTCGGGCGACCACTGTGACTTCGGCCGCGCGAACCGCAAATGCCTCGGCGAGCCCCCTCCCCAAGCCGCGGCTCCCGCCGACAACCACGATTCGCTTTCCTTCCAGATCCATCTCTCAGTCCTCATTTGCGCGGGTCCGACCGCTCGACGACGGTCACAACAACGACGTTCCAACGAGGTGAAAAGAGTCATCGCCATCGCCAACGGCCCCAAATCGGTCATTCCTTCACGCGGGGCCAACGACTGCTCCCGGCGCGGTGCGGACACATGCCCTTGGACTGGCCACTCTCATTTACGGAATTGCATGCAAGCCTACTGTTGCGCCAGATCGCTCTGCAGCCCCGCACGCCTTCCCACAAGCTGGCATTCGCGCTTGATCCCCCGCAGACGGCCTAGCAGCTTTTGGCTGCCGAGGAACGACAACTGATGATCAACCCGCGGGGTTAAGGTCTGAGAACGGCCACACCGGCCCTCGCAGGTCCATTCCATATTCGCCAGGATCAGGCTGGGACCAAGCCACGCACCACACGGAACATCATGGGAAATGATCGGGGTCCATCGGGCAAGCCAACCAGATACCCGGCACGAACATGCTGTTCGATCGAACCGCGGGCGTCGTCCGAAAGTGCCATCAATGTGCTTGTGGTGCTGCCTGGGCCGTCGGTGAACGTAGCCCAATAATCCGCGAAGGACGCATACTCACAATCCACGACAACGGGAATCTCCGTCACGTCGACGAGTCCGATCTTCCGCCACAACGTCGCCTGACCATCAGGCCAGAAGAGCTGGCGCCCCGCCCGCATAGATCTCAGCCTGGCGAAGTCGGTCTCAAGCACGGCGCCGGTGTTAATGACGAGATCGAAGGCGGGCATGCCACCCAAGAACTGAGTAACGGCGGACGCGACCACGCCACCTGGACGGGTCACGCGCTTCATCTCGGCAACGACCTGTTCAATTTCCGGGATAACGTCCAGGGCCAGCGTGGAAACGGCCGCATCGAAAAAGTCAGTGTCGAACCGCATGTGCCGGACATCGCCGTGTTCATAGGCGATATTGGGGTGGGATCGTCGACGGCGGGCTCCTTCCAGGTATCCCTCAGATGCGTCAACACCGATCACATGCGCTCCCGCCTCGGCGAGAGCTTTCGACAACACACCTGTCCCACATGCTACATCGAGCACGCGACTGCCCGGAGCAATATTAGCACAGGCGAGAAATGGGCTTGCCAGATGTTCGCTCCAGCGCCCTATGAATGTCTCGTAGACGTCGGGATCAGCCCAATTATATCGCAGTTCTGCGGCTTCCATGGTTTGCCATCCTCTCTCGATCAAGAATGGACGGTAACACGGCCATTCGGTCGTCGCGCGTATTGCCGTCACACCGGGTAATCCAGCGAAACCTTGTTAACGCTTCTCAAGAAAACATGACACAGCCGGCGCGATGCTGAGATTGATGGACAGCCGGATCGTCTGGATCGCCCTTCAGGGCGGTGAACCCGTGGATAGCGGAATGCGAGAGCCGAGGAGGCTGCTTCCGGGAGGTTTGCTCTCAAGCGTTCTTCCAACCAATCGACGCATGAACGGACCATTTCAATCCGTGGCTACGCTTATGCCGTTGCGTCCAGATTTTCTTCCCGGACCTGTAGGATGCGGTCGACCAAACCCCATTCCAGAGCTTCCTCTGCGGTCATGAAACGGTCGCGGTCCATCGCACGTTCGAATTCCTCATAGGTGCGTCCGCAATGCTCGGCATAGAGGCGCGTCATCCGGTCCTTGGTCCGCCTGATTTCCTCGGCATGGATGAGCATGTCCGATGCCTGTCCCTGAAAGCCACCGGATGGCTGATGGACGAGGATGCTTGCATTGGGCAGTGTTGCCCGCTGTCCGGGTTCACCCGCCATCAGCAGGAACGATCCCATCGAGCGGGCTGTCCCCATGCAAAGCGTATGCACCGGAGCGCGGATGTAACGCATGGTGTCATACATGGCGAGGCCGCTCGTCACCATGCCGCCGGGGGAATTGATATAGAGGCTGATTGGCTTCTTGGGGTTTTCCGCTTCGAGGAACAACAATTGTGCGCAGACCAGCGCAGACACGGTGTCGTTCACTTCGCCATTCAAAAAGATGATCCTTTCACGAAGCAGGCGGGAATAGATGTCGAAAGATCGCTCCCCTCTGCTTGATTGCTCTACCACCATAGGGACGAGTTGCATCGCTTCGCGCATCGGCGAACTCCAATCTTCCAGAATTTAAAGGGAAGCTCGCCGCGTCAGGCGGCGAGCATGAGGGGCAGGCTATTATTGTTTGCGGCGGTGTCGGTCATCCGATCGAAGCTGACGTCCGCAAGCTGGTGAATGATCCGCAGCTTGGTTCCGCCGGTGTCGTTGGGGGTAATCCGAAAGATGACCACACTTTCAAGGAACGGCGGTTCGCTTTCGCGCATCCGGTAGCGGACCTCTTGCCCCGGCGTCAGAGACGCAGCCTCCGGATCGGCCAATGCCTCTTTCGGCAGCCAGTTCTCTCGGAACTCCGGAATGCTTATCGCGCGCCAGACCTTGTGCGGCGGCTCGTCGATTTCGTACTCAAGCTCGATGCCCCTGTCGTGATCGTCGGTCTTGCTCTCGTTCATTGATCCATATCCTTCAGCAGAGCTTTGAGGGCGTCGATGCGCGCGGGCCAGTAGGCGCGATACTTCGCCAGCCATCCGGCAATGAGTGCCAAGCCTTCTGGATCGACCTCGTAGTTCACAAAGCGCCCCTGTCGTTCCTCCCGCACCAGTCTCGCGCTCCGCAGAACCGAAAGGTGTTGGGACATGGCAGGCTGACTGATCTTCATGCCATCGCGCAAAGCGCTGGCATTCATGCTTCCGGTCGCCAGCTTCTCAAAGATCGCGCAGCGGGTGGGATCAGCCAAAGCCTTGAAGATGTCGTTCTCTATCATGCCAACACATAAGCACATACTTATGCGATCCGCAAGGCGTCTCCGCCCATTTCCAGCTTAAAGTGCCGCCGGAAACGCGGCGCCTGCCGGGCTTGCAGCAGCCGACGGCACCACGATGCCCGGATGACGGTGCCGTCCTAAACAGTGCGCAGACAAGGGCTTGGCCCCCGGATCGGACCCATGGGGTGCCGGTTCGTTTAATCTTGTCTCACAGCGAGCTCCATGCCTCCCGCGTGGGGGGATCAAGCGCGAATGCCAGCTTGTGGGAAGGGGTGCGGGGCTGCAGAGCGATCTGGCGCAATAGTAGGCTTGCATGCAATTCCGTAAATGAGAGTGGCCAGTCCAAGGGCATGTCCGCACAGCGCCGGGAGCAGTCGTTAGCCCGCGTGAAGGAATGACCGATTTGGGGCCGAGAGCGGACCGTCTGCACTCAGTTGAGTGCAGCCAAATGGGCCCGAGTATTCGTAAAAAGACTGAATTCTAAGAATACGCTATTCTATGGTCATGCCCCGATTCTCAATTCCCTCTAAACTTGCAGATGATCCAGAGCTTATCGCTCTGCATCGCCAAATGCTAATTGAGGAGATTGATCGAACGCTTTCTCTGGCAGAAGTACGATCGCTACCATTCGATGAGTTGTTGAACTGCATCGAACGCCTGCCGGACATTATCAACTCTGCGGAAATCGTCTTTCGTGTATGTGAATATGATCCTTCACTCAACCAAGCGTATTCCCTTGCGGAGTCTGTTCGGCGATTGGCAGAGACCGTCGATGGATTACCCAGTCGCCGCAAACCAACCTACGACAGAGYGATTATGCGGATTTTGTCACGGCTTCCTGCAGAAGCTGCATGGCCGGTTGCCGATCCTTGGCTTGAGCACAAGAGAAAATTCAGGAGAGAAACAGCCTACGCGATTCTTCKCAAAACAGGAATCGATGAGAAGGCTGGCTCGCGTTTACTCGAGGTTTTCGAAAATACGGGTGATCAAACGGCACTAGAGTTGATAGCCCGAAACCCATCGGCCACGAGGGCCTTGGATATTAGGCAGGTCTTGCCGCTGTTCGAAGATGAGTATTGGCGAATGCGTCTAGTCGAAGCCGTATTGATGGACGACGAGCCTAGGGCCTTGATGTTGGCGACAAATTTTCCCCGCGAATTTACGCATGCTGTTGGACGTCAAAAACAAAAGAGGCTCGTGCCGAACCTGAGAAATCTTTTCGACTTACAATCTGAAAATCTGGATTTCCTTTCAATATACGCCTGGGCGCTCGGTCAGGTTGGAGCGTTGGACGAAATTGGCAGGCTTCGAGGGCATATCGAGCGAATGAAACGTTTCGCTTAGTCAATAGTGTCAGCTTTCGGGATCTCATCGAGAACTGACGAACGTCCGATTTGATGCGCAAAGCAGCCTTATCCTTCGACAACGAAAAAAATCCGCTTAGGGCTGAAGGCGGACCGACAGCTTTCGCCTACGAGGCGCAGGCAATTCTCCAGGGTTTAAACTGGGTCGACCCGGTCGAACGTCGGCGTGCCTATGACGAGCAGGGACGGACCCGATTTGACGATACGCTCGATCCATACGCCCCTGAGCAGATCGCGCAGGAGCGCTACCGGAATCGGCGGACCGCCTAACCGGCCTAAGTTTCAACCTTCCTTGCACGTCGCAAGGAGGGCGAAGTCGCCTGCTGCTACAGCCTGCACGAGCGCGGTTGGTCGACAGGGTCGGCGGGCGTCTGGTGTAACCGCCCTTGACTTCTGCATGTCGCGTTCCGCCGCTGCGCCCTATCCAGGACGCCGCATACCGGTAAGGTTTGTGGCACTTTTTACACATAACCAGTCGCGGGTCGGTGTCCCGCCCGTGGGGATAGTCTTCCTCCGGGTGCGAACAGGCGTGCCACGTCAGCCTCACTTTCGCGGTTGATCCAGGCGTTGTCCGGACGTCAACGCCGCTGGTACAGGATACGGCCGTGCCCTTTTCGCAAGACAAGTGTCGGTATCGGCTTTGCCTACTCGTCTTTACCAAGTGGCTCCATTCGACGGGCCAGGGCGCAGAACGACAGGAGGGCGAAATGAACAGGACAAGGGTTCGGTTGGAAGACCGGGGGCTGGTCGAATGCCCACGATGGCATGACGGCGAGCTGTGGTTCGCGGATTGGACAAGCGGCGAAATTCTCGCCTTGAGCGAGCACGGAACTGTCAGAGTGGCGACAACCGCGAAAGCCCCGCCCCTGTCATTCGACTTCGGACCACAGGGCGACATGTACGTCATCGCGTCTGGGGCATCGCACTTGCTGCGGTTCAACGGCTCCGGACTGGAAGAGTTCGCCGAGTTGGGAGCGAATGGCTGGAACGAGATCGTGATCGATCCGCACGGCCGTATCTACGTCAACGGACCCGCGATCCTGCTGATACATCCAGACGGGACGGTCGAAACACAAGCGGAAGGCTTTCAGTTTCCGAACGGAATGGCTCTCTCTGCGGACGGGCGCACACTGGTTTGCGCCGAAAGCTGGGCGAAACGGCTGACATCGTTTGACGTCGCCGCCGACGGGCGACTTTCGCATCGAAGGGTTTGGGCCGATCTTCCCGGGTGGCCCGATGGCATATGCTTCGACGCTGAAGGGGCGATCTGGTACGCCGACGTACCCAATGCCTGCTGCTGCAGGGTTCGTGAAGGCGGCGCGCTCCTCGATGACGTGAAGCTCGATCGCGGCGCCTTCGCCTGCATGCTGGGTGGACCTGATCGAACCACCCTCTACATAACTGCCGCCAGATGGTTCGGGATGGACAAGATGGACCAGATGGGCGGAACTGGCCAGCTGTTGTCCGTCGAGGTCGAGACGGCCGGGGCGGGTTGGCCTCACGGCTAGGTCAGCGACCCGCTTCGAAAAGCACGGCGAAAACTCCCGTTGAACTTTCCGGGATCGGCGTAGTGCTGGCGCACCTGATCCATGGTGACGTAGCCGGTGCCGAACCGGTCGACGATCGGGAACGGGTTGCCGTTGAAGCGAAAACCACCTTGCTACCTGCGAGGACGGGGAGGAAGCTCGCGCGTTCCATCATGGACGGTGGGGCTATTTGATGGAGCTGTCGTTGGAACACGCTGTTAGTCGACCGATAAACCAGCGTCCTGCGGGGCCTGGCGGATCGTCGGATCGATAGGCGATGGACACTGGCAGTCGAAGTCCGCCTGCAGGTAAATCCTCGATGATCAGCGAGACCAGCCGCCCTTCCTCGATATCCGTCTTCACGGCATGTTCCGGCATCCCGCCCCAACCAAGGCCGTTGATCAGAAAGGTATGTTTGGCGAAGAGGTCGGCCAGCCGCCAGGTCTGCGAAGACATCACGCCGAATTCCCGCCCGGCCGATAACTCCGTACGATCGGTGAGGATCAGCTGAACATGCTGCTCGAGTTGGCTCTTGGAAATCGGCCCTTCGATCAATGATAAGGGATGGTCTGCGGAAGCAACGATATTGAACAGGATACTGCCGAGAGGCTCGGTTGCGATCCCTGACGGCATGACCGGCAAAGAGCCAACGATGCCGACATTGGCTCTTCGATCAAGTATGGGCTCCACCGTACCACCCAGCGCCTCCACGAATAGACGCAAGGGAACAGTTGGGAAACGCTCGCGAAAGTCCTTTGCTGCCTCGGCGATTATGTGGATGGGAAAGAACACGTCGATGACGACGGACAGCTCTGCTTCCAGCCCGGTGGCCATCCCCTTCGCGTAGGATTTGAATATGTCCACCTTGGCGATGATCTCGCGGGCTTTTGGGAGCAGCAAATCTCCTGCTCCGGTCAATCGAGGATATCGGCCATCACGATCGAACAATTCAACGCCGAGTCTAATTTCCAGGCTGCGAATGAGTTCGCTGACGGCCGACTGGGCCCGCCCCAGTCGGCGGCCTGCCGCAGAGAAGCTCCCTTCATCGACAGTCACCACAAAAGTGCGCAATTGATCGAGCGATATTCCGTCCAATCTCTGTTCCCTTCACCAATACCGATATGGGTGTAATATCGGATTACACGATGGTATCCATCATTAAATATCGGCTTTCCCAATGCTTTCCGCCGTGTGATGAGAGGGAACAGACAATTATTTTGGTCCTGCCCATGGCAGATAGGGAAAGTAGATACCGATGACAGCCGCATATTCTCCGCTGATTTCACAGAGTAAAGCCGTCCGCGTTGCATCCTGGGCTCTGCGCCTTCTTTCTGCTGCCGTGTTCCTGGCGGCCGGGGGCGCAAAGATTGCCGGGGTGCCGATGATGGTGGCGATTTTCGACCAAGTGGGTTTTGGTCAGTGGTTTCGCGTGTTGACGGGCATCGTGGAAGTCGGCGGCGCGATCGCGCTGCTGGTGACCGCAAGCACGGCATTCGGCGCTCTGACGCTCGCTGTCACCATGGTGTTCGCCGTCCTCACTCACCTTTTCCTGATCGGCGGCAATCCATTGCCAGCCGTAGTGTTGCTGGCGATAACCGGCACAGTGGCGTGGCTCCACCGTCGCAGCTTCGCTGTCATTTTGGATGCCCTGCGTTAAACGCCAGGCGGTTCAATCACTAGGAATCACCGTCATTGGGGGCGCGCACTTTGCTCGCAATGAGTTTTAGCTCTCGTCAGAGGCACTGATGATGCGTTTCACTGTTTTACTCCTTGCGTGTTTAAGTCTGGCATCTTGCCACACGACCCAAATGGGCCAGTCGCTGGGCTGGAAGGAGCCACAACGCGGCGACACGACGGACGCCTACTGAGCGTTCACTGCGATTGAAACTTGGAAGGAGTTCTCCTTGCAAATCGGTATCGATAGTTTTGCGATGCTTTTGACTGACCCTGCCACCGGCCGGTTGCAGTCGGCCGCCGATCGTATGGCAAGCGTCCTCGCCGAGGTCGAACTGGCAGACCAAGTGGGGTTGGATGTCTTCGGGATGGGTGAACACCACCGCGCAAATGCTCTGGACTCAGCGCCGGCGATAATCCTGGCTGCCGCCGCAGCACGGACGAAATCGATCAGGCTGACAAGCGCAGTCACAGTCCTTGGCGCGGCCGACCCTGTCCGAGTCTTTCAGGATTTCGCCACTCTTGACCTTATATCTCGCGGCCGGGCCGAGCTCGTTGTCGGTCGTGGTTCGTCCGTTGATGCCTATCCCTTGTTTGGGTTCGATTTGCGCGACTATGACGCGCTCTTCGTCGAGAAGCTCGAGCTTCTGCTCAAGATCAGAGCCAACCCCAAAGTCAACTGGCAGGGCCGGTTCCGCCCCTCGCTGAAGGGCGAGGGAATTTATCCGCGTCCCTATCAACACGATCTGCCAATCTGGCTCGGCGTGGGCGGAACACCGGGGTCTTTCGCGCGGGCTGGAACGCTTGGCTTGCCGCTGATGATCGCGATCATCGGTGGCAGCTTCGATCGCTTCCGGCCTCTTGTGGAACTCTATCGCGACGCTTGGCGCGACGCTGGCCACGATCCGGACAAGCAGAAGATCGGTGTCCATGCTCTCGGCTTTGTCGCAGAAACCGACAAGGCTGCGAAAGAGGCGTTTTTCCCCGGCTGGTTTCAGATGTTTACGGAAGCGGGAAAGGAACGAGGGTGGCCGCCGCCGACAGAGGCGCAATTCGAGCACATGTGCGGCCCGAACGGCGCGTTCCTGGTCGGCAGTCCACAAACGGTGGAGGACCGGATAGTCGCCGCCGATAAGGCCTTGGGAGGCGTGTCGCGGTTCACCTTTCAAATGAGCACAGCCGCACTGGATAATGACGCGATGCGACGCTCCATCGAGCTGCTTGGCACTGAAGTTGCACCGAACGTTCGTAAAGCAACGGCCTGGCGCCAATCGGCTTGATCGAGCTGCAAAAGAGCGTCATGAGCTAAGACCGGTCAGGCGCTTGACTGATCCGGCTATACGCCGAGAAGCTCACCTCGGCCTGCGCAATTCGTCCCGGCGAAAGCTGAGACAAGGGCGTTCTCAGCCCCGCCGCCCTCCCTTCGATATGGTGAAACGCCGCGGCGGTACGGCGCCGGCGTGCCGGGCGGCGAGCATCCTCCGACAGAGTGCCTATCGTGGCGGCGACCGGTCATGAAGGTCTTTCGGGCTTCATGGCGACGCTCAAAGGGAGATGCCGACCATTTTGAGTTTGCCGCAGAAGCTCGCTATGGCTTTTTCGACGCCCCGCCGCAGGAAATCCTGAACGGGCGCGAGGCAGCCGCAGCCAGCTTATCTGCACAAGCGCCGGAGAACCGATATCATCACCTTGTGTAAGTTTTCAAAAAGCGGTTAGCTGCCATCGTTGAGCTTCGTGTGCTGAGACGTGTCCGCATTCCGAGGAAAATCTCGTGCACTGGTCGAAACCGCTAAGACTGCATCTCGGCGTCCTGGTCGTCGCATCGCTGCTTTGCACGTCGACGCCGATCATCTGGATGGCCTTCAGCCATGGACGCGATGCTGCGGTGAGCGCCGGCGTGCAGCAGATGCGCGAGATGAGCTTGCGGCTGATCGAGGGATACCGGAATACGCTGCAGGGCGGCACCGAGGCGGTCGCACTGGCCGCGACGCTGCCGCAGCTTACTTCCCCGCCGCCCCAGGATATCAAGGCAAAACAGCAATTCTTTCTGGAAGTTCTGCGAAACGTCCCCAACGCGACGAGCATCTACACGGGCTACCCCGATGGCTCGTACCTGCAGGTCATCAATACGGTAAGGGAGGATGTTCGCCAGACCCTCTCGGTGCCTGAAGGCACGGCTTTCGCGGTCAGGACGATTGCACAGAGACAAACGACCGACGTCATATCGACGCTTCGCTTTCTCGACAGCCAAGCCATTGAGATAGGGACGAGGACCGTCGAGTATGCATCCTTCGATCCGCGGCAACGCCCGTGGTATCAATCCGTCGTTCAGGACGGTATCCCGGTTTCCGTTGGACCCTATGTCGCCGGCACGCTCAAGGTTCCGACGCTGACAATCGCAGCGCCGATGCGGGACAATGGCCAGGTGGTGGTCGGCATCAACATTCACCTGCAGACCGTCAGCCGCCTGCTGGACGCGGGTCAGATTTCGCCGCGAGCAAGAGCCTACATCATCAATGGTGGCGGTGATCTCGTCGCCCATTCCGACCCGGCTGTCATGAGCAGGACCATCGGACTATGGTCGAGAACGGCAGGCGCCTTTGCCGCGAGCGCCAACGGTTTCGACACCAGCCTCGCAACCGTGGCCCGGCTCAGGCAGGATCCCGCCTTTGCCAATGGCGGCCTGGCGCGGGTCGATTTCGATGGTGAAAGTCATCTGGTGCAGATTGCCCCCGTCAGCGTGTCTGGCCTGTTTCACGGAAGCGTGGCCGCAATCGTCGTGCCGCTGGAGGACCTGGTGGCCGAGGCCAATCGGCTGCTTGTGCGCAATCTCCTCATTGCCAGCGCCTTCGTGATTGCGGGTGTCGCTGCAACGGTGATGCTGTCGCGCATGGTCAGCCGCTCCCTCTATCGCCTGGCGGACGAGGCGCGCAGGATCGGCGATCTCGACGTCGGCGAGAAGCCCATGTCGCACTCCTGGATTACGGAGATCAACACGCTGGCGAGCGCGCTGGCGGCAAGCCGCCATGCCATCGGCCAGTTTGCCCTCTATGTTCCGCGCGAAGTCGTCAGGCGGATCATCGATCCCCAGGGAAGAACCGCCGTCAAGGCGCAGCGGCAGGATGTGACCGTGCTGTTCACCGACATCCGCGACTTCACCACCATCTCCGAGCAGCATTCGCCCGAGGACGTGGTCGATACGCTGTCGGCCTATTTCGAACTGTTGAACACCATCGCCGAGCGCCATGGCGGGACCGTCGTCCAATATCTCGGCGACTCCATTTTCGTCATGTGGAACGCCCCTGTTCCCGATGCCGGACATGCCGAAAACGGCTGCCGATGCGCGCTTGCCATGAAAGCGGCGGTCGACGACTTGAACGAAGCCAATCGTCAAAATGGCCGTCCCGCGCTCATCACGCGATTTGGATTGCACACCGGCCCGGCGGTCGTCGGCAGTTTTGGCGCGATTTCGCGCCAGCAGTACACGGCCATGGGCGATACGATCAATGTCGCCTCACGGCTGGAAGGACTGAACAAGGACTTCAACACCTCGATCCTGGTGAGTGCGGCCACACGCGACGCCGTTGCCGACCGCTTCCACCTTCGCCCGCTTGGCCTGGTGCAGCTCAAGGGGCGCGCCGAGAAGGTCGATCTATGGGAGCTTGTCGGGGATATCCATCACCTTACGAATCCGTAAAGTTGTGACTAAGGCCCTATCAGCTAGATTGCTGCCTCAGGCATCCGGGAACGATCGGGCTGATGGGCATGTAGACGATCTCGCCGGGGCCGGCGGTGACCGTTCCCCCGTCCGTCGAGACCGAAAGCCGGCCTTCCAGAACGATCATGACGGCTTTGACCCTTTTCGTTCGGGATTAGGTAGCAAAAACCACCCCTATAGCTTCAGGTTAATCGCCGTAGTCAATTCGCAATCATTTCAGAAATTACACTGAACGGCCGAACATTCCACAATCACCTCTTGCCATTCGTAGTACCACAACAGACCTTGCGCGATAACAGTCGAGGCCGCGACAACCAATATCATCTGTCGGAGCGTGAGGGATTTCCAAAACATAGACCGAGCTAGAAGTAGGCAGCTCGTCATTCCTGCCGGAAACATCAAAACTGGCACCCACGAAACAACTTCTGCTTCAAATCGGTCTTTCGACGAACAGCATAAGAAGTATTTGTGGTCTTCGGAAAGCCCAAGAATGACCTCGGTCACCGCTATATACCCACTCCAAACCACCGACACCGGGCCAAGAAGATACCCCACGACAGCGACGACGAGGAATGCCCCGAATAAAAACAGGAACGGCTTCAGGCCAAACATAAAAGCGAGTGTTTTCAGAACGAGGAAGACTGGCGATGCCAGAACACAAAGCAACGTCGCCGATGCCCAACCCCGCTCTTGTCTCTGAGTTGGAAGGTCGACTTCGGCTTGCACATCCATGCGTGGCCCCTCAAATGTGAAAAAGCGAAACGACCATGTGGTGATAGTGCGTGGCCAAAAGCGCTAACTCTGTGCTGATCACACTGTCAAGCCATCTATCGCGCGATCGGTTTGACTCCAACCCAAGAAGAACGCCTGCCCCCAGCGCGTTCGAAACCTGCTCGTGGGCACCTTTCGGCCCGTTGCAGGCGCCACTGGGAACACGTGCGCCCTCCTACCTCTTCGCCCGACTTCCTGAGGCTCCACTCCCCCACCCGTCACCTTACAAATCCGTAAGTTGTGACCAAAGCCCGATCAGCTAGATTACTGCCTCAGGCATCCGGGAACGATCGGGCTGATGCGAATCCTGCTTATCGAGGACGATACCAAGACGTCCGATTATATCGCGAAGGGTTTTTCCGAGGCCGGGCATGTCTGTGACGTGTTCGGCGACGGCCGCGATGGGCTGTTTCAGGCGCAGCGCGAGGCCTATGACGTCATCGTCGTCGATCGCATGCTGCCGGGCCTCGATGGCCTGGCGATCGTGCGTTCACTGCGCGCCGCCAAGGTCGGCACGTCGGCGCTGTTCCTGACATCGATCGGCGGCGTCGACGATCGGGTCGAGGGGCTGGAGGCGGGCGGCGACGATTATCTGGTCAAGCCCTTTGCCTTCTCCGAGCTGATGGCGCGCGTCAATGCGCTTGGCCGGCGGCCGCCGGTGCAGGAGCAGAGAACGGTGCTGAAGGTCGCCGATCTCGAACTCGATCTGATCCGGCGGGAGGCCCGCCGCGCCGGCCAGGTGATCGAGCTGCAGCCGCGCGAGTTCACCCTGCTCGAGGTGCTGATGCGCGGCGAAGGCCGGGTCATCACCAAGACGATGCTGCTGGAGCGGGTCTGGGATTTCCACTTCGATCCGAAGACCAGCGTCGTCGAGACCCATATCAGCCGCCTCAGGGCCAAAGTCGACAAGCCGTTCCAGGCCCAGCTTCTGCATACGGTTCGCAACACCGGATACAGCCTGCATGCGCCTCGAACAGGATGATTTCAGGCCCATCGGCCTGAAAATCTCAAATCCTGTTCGCAATTTAAAGAGTAAGAGCATGATGTCGTCCGAAAACCGCGCACACTTTTCGGCATCATGCTCTAGCCTGCGCAGGAGCACGCCCTTCCGGCTTGCCGTCACCTTCGGCGTCCTCTTCGTCGTCACCTTCATGTTGAGCGGCGCTATCATCTATCACATGCTGCGCCTCGGCCTCGGCCGCGATCTCGACCAGTCGCTGACCGAGATGAATTCGCTTGTCGTCTCGACCTATGAGCCCAACGATACCGAGGATCTGGTCAACACGCTGAACAATTATGCGAGCTTCCAGTCGACCTCCGACGGGCTCTACTCGCTGACCGACCATGCCGGCAAGAAACTCGCCGGCAATTTCGCCGCCCCCCGTATCCCGAACGGCGTCTATACCGTCACCTCAAGGGATGTCGGGCTGAAGGGGCATGAGCGCTACCGGATGCAGGTCTCGACCATCGGTCCCTACAGCCTGGTGGTGGCGGAAAACTTCAACGATGTCGACGAGATGCTGCGGATCGTGCTGGTCAGCTTCGAATGGGCGGCCGCGATCGTCGTGGCAACGGCGATCGGCGGCGGCGTCTTTCTCGCCGTTCGCGCCCAGGCGCGGCTGGACCGGGTCGCCCTGACCATGAACGATGTCTCGCTTGGCCAGCTTCAGGCCCGCATCGCGATCACCGGAAACGGCGACGATCTCGATACGGTGGCGATCCAGATCAACGCGGCGCTGGAGCGGCTGCAGAGATTGGTCGAGAGCATGCGGCAGGTGAGCGCCGATATCGCCCACGATCTGAAGACGCCTCTGAACAGGCTGCGCCTGACGCTGGATGCCGCGGTGGCCGGCAACGACCAGCAGGCGGATGTTTCGGCTCTGCTTGACGAAGCGCGAAACGAGAGCGACCGGATCAACGCCACCTTCGAGGCGCTGCTGCGCATTTCCCAGATCGAGGCCGGCGCCCGCAAGGAGCGTTTCCAGGCGACCGATATCGACGCCGTGCTTGCCGTCATTTCCGAGGTCTATATCGACGTCGCCGAAGACGCGCTGATGTCGCTTGATATCGCGGAGCGCTGTCCCGCGCTCATCCGGGGCGACCGTGATCTGTTGACGCAGATGATCGCCAACCTGGTGGAGAACGCGATCAACCACTGCCCGGCCGGAACTGGCATCACGGTTTCGCTCCGTTGCCAGGGCGGCCGCGCCATCCTTTCGGTCGCCGATACCGGCCCCGGCATTCCCGCCGGCGAAAGGGACAAGGTCTTCCGGCGTCTCTACCGGCTCGACAAGAGCCGCACGACGCCGGGAAGCGGGCTTGGGCTCAGCCTCGTCAAGGCGATCGCCGAGCTGCATGCGGCCGAGATCACCCTGGCGGACAATCATCCCGGCCTCATCGTTTCGATCGGCTTCCCGCTGATGCCAGCGGAGAAGCCCTAACCTCTCATCCCGGAGGAGCGGTTCTAACCGCTCACCCCGGGGGAGCGGTTCTAACCGCTCACCCCGGGGGAGCGGCCCTAGCCGCTCACCCTCCAAGCCGCGAGACGGCGGAAGCGACGAGCAAACCGGCGCACCTCAGCCGCCGTTCGATATGGCAGCACACTCCACGGCCGGCGGCGGCCCAGCCGATAGGTCGAAAGCCCTGCCTGGATCTGGGAACAGGGATCGGCCCTTTGGCTGACCGGCAGCGGATCGACGAAGCAGGCGCTCAGCCCATCATCGAACTCCAGATCGAAGGCGAGATCATAGGGCAGACGCATGGGCATGAGCATATCGGCAATCCAGCCTGCCGCCTTGCGATTGATCAGATAGGCGCCGGACCCCTTCTCGCGGGTGAGCGCGATGGCAAGCGAGCGTGACGCGGTCAGCGGCTCCACCTTGTGCTTTTTCCCGGAACTGACGGTCGACAGCCGCAGGATGTCCCAGCGCGCCTGGTGCTCGAGGGCGGCCTCGAGCAGCTCGGCCAGATCGTCATCGAAATCGAGATCGTCTTCCAGAATGAGCGCGAACTCGGCATGGCTTCCGAGGAAGCGCTTGGCGCATTCGACGTGGCTGAGATAACAGCCGATCTCGAAAGGGTTTGGCCTGCGGCCGTGCCGGCTGAGATAGGCTGCTTCGTCAAAACCCGGATGCGGCAGGCTCAGCCCTGCCCCATCGACCGCCGCCACGCGCTCGAAGGCAAGGCCGAAGCTTGCCAGCAGGCGTTCCATTCGAAACCGGCGCAATGGCGCACGGTCGAGATTGATCAGGTAGGTATTCACCCGCAGGCTGACCGGATGAAGGGCCGGCATAAGGGCGGCAGGTGCGGTGCGCATGTTCATGAGAGAGCTGACCTTCGACTTGGCAATGATGGCGCCAAGCCTGCGCTCCAAACCTCACGGGGACCTCGCTGGAACTATACATTTTCGTAAAGTGCGAGGGTCGAACGACCGAGGCTGCATTTCTTACGGATTGGTATGATCCCGGCAAAGTGCGCGTGAGAATGCCGCGCTACCTGCTCTCGTGCGGCACGCAGTGGACGCCTCCCTTCCCGCGATCGAAACCGACAACCAGCGAGCCTTCGATGACGACAGCGACCACTGCGTGCCGCCCCGGATGATCCCTGGCTTGAGCAATCGCTCAGCGCCTGCCTCCTCATTGATCAGAGTCGAAGGTGACGTGTTGGAACTCCATCTGTGTCTTCTCAAACCAGCATCGACTGCTGGGCGGAGATACCCGCCGTCGCGCCCTGCGATATTGCCGTGGTGACCGAGGCCATGGCTGGGTTTGCAAGATCGCCGGCAGCGTAGATGCCGGGCGTGCTGGTTTCGCGGCGCTCGTCGACCTTGAGGGCGATGCCGAAGGGCGTATTGACCGTGGCGAGGCCCAGTGAGTCATGCAGGCTTGCGGACGGCTTGTTGCGCGGATGCGCGAACAGGATGTCGACCGCGACATTGCGGCCGCTCTCGAGATTAACGGTGGTGATATGGCCCCGGTGATGGGCGATTTCGGCGATCCGGCCATCAACGACAGGTATGTTGCGGCGCGCCAGATCGGCCCGGATATCGGGTGCAATGTCGTGACCATCGGCGAAGACCGTCAACGTGTCGGTCCAGTCGTGGTACAGCCTGACATAATTGTGCGACGGCGGGCCGGACCAGACGAGGCCCCAATGCTGGCCGGCGACTTCAAAGCCATCGCAATAGGGGCAGGGCACGATGGATGTGCCCCAGCTTTCGGCAAAACCCGGAACAGCAGGCATCTGGTCGGCAACGCCATAACTCAGGATCAGGCGGCGCGCGCCAAGGCTTTCGCCATCGCCAGTGAGGACGGAGAAATCGTCGATGGTGCCGGAGATGCTGTCGGCCCGGGCATTGACCAGCTTGACCGTGGGATAACGCGCGAGCTGCTGCCGCGCCTCGGCCAGGATGTCCAGCGGTGGCTTGTGATCGTGGCCGAGCAGACCATGCGAGTGGCCGGCGAAGCGGTTGCGCGGCAGGCCGGTATCGAGGACGGTGACCTTGCGGCGGGCACGGCCGAGCTGAAGGGCGCCGGCGAGGCCAGCAAAGCTGCCGCCGATGATGATGACGTCATCCATGGTGATGGGCTCCGTGTTGCGGATGGAGGGGGTTGGGTTGGGCCAGGCGCAAAAACTCATTCAGCGATAGGCATTCGATATCGCCAAGCGGCCCGGGGAAACTTGATTTGGAAGACAGAGTAAAATCCATTCTTCGGCTTGCGCATTTCAGATACTACGTAGTATCGTAATGCTAGAATTAAGATACTGTCAAGGATCGTAATTGTCGTGACCGAAAATAGCCAGGCCCGGCGCGGCCGGCCCGCCAACGAGGCGCTTGGCCAAACGATAGTCGACGCCGCGTGCGAACTCTTTGTGGAATTGGGTTTTCAAGCGACGACATTGGACAAGGTCGCCCAGCGAGCGAGGATCTCCAAGCTCAGCATCTATCGGCACTTCGAGA
The DNA here is from genome assembly GCF_056406015.1 of Rhizobium sp. P1_E1. Lineage (NCBI taxonomy): Bacteria > Pseudomonadati > Pseudomonadota > Alphaproteobacteria > Hyphomicrobiales > Rhizobiaceae > Rhizobium > Rhizobium sp. P1_E1. The sequence continues at coordinate 25,228 of NZ_JBFUAY010000070.1, forward strand.
ACAAGGAGGCGCTGTTCAGTGCGGCCATCGCGGCCCACTGCCATCAGTTTGCACCACAGGCCCTTGTTGAAGGCGTCGACGGTTCGGCAGAACATCAGCTCATGGCGGTGGGAACATCCCTGCTTCGCACGCTGTTGAGCCCGGAGGTGCGCAGTGTCGAAGCCATGATCATGGCCGACAAGACGAATCAAAAGTCGTTAAGCAAGCTCCATTACGAAGCCGGCCCCGCCTATGTCATCGCCCAAATCGAGGCCCTGTTGCGTCAGTTGCACGCGAAGGCGGTTCTGAACGTGCCCGATCCTCTCCAGTCCGCCCGCTTATTTGCCGCGCTTATCAAAGGATCCGATCTCCTGATTATCGCACGCTTCGATGAGGCGAGAGCAGAGGACGATAACGAAATAGAATCCTATTGCCGGTCGGCCGTCGCCATGTTCGTCGCCGCGCACGGTGGCAACAATCACGCGGGCGGATAGCTTGATTAAGAACGGATCAGAACAAGGATATGGCATGACAGAGGAAAATGTTTATCAGGTCGCCGACTGGAAAGGCCAAAGCGGGGAGCGCTGGGTCACTTACCAGGCCCGGCTCGATGCCATGATGGCGGTGTTCGGCCAGGCCGCGATCGAAGCCGCCGCGCCCGCTACAGGCGAACGCGTGCTGGACGTCGGCTGCGGCGCGGGAGCGTCCAGTCTGGATCTGGCCGCCCGCGTCGGCGCGGGGGGCCATGTGCTAGGCGTGGACATATCCGAACCGCTGATCGGCAGAGCGCGCGCGCGAGCGCCGCAGGATATGCCGGTCCTGTTCCAGGTGGCCGACGCCAGCAGCACCGAGTTGCCCGAGGGCGCGTTCGACATCCTGTTCTCGCGCTTCGGAGTGATGTTCTTTGACGATCCTGCGGTGGCGTTCGCTCATATGCGGCGTGCGCTCAAGCCGGGCGCGCGGGTCGCTTTCGTCTGCTGGCGCGGCATGGCCGAGAACGATTGGGTTCGCTTGCCGATGGGCGCGATCAAGGGCATCCTCCCGCCGACGGCGCCGCCCGATCCCGAAGCGCCCGGCCCGTTCTCGTTTGGCGACCAGGGGCGGGTGGCGCGCATTCTAACGGCGGCTGGCTTCACCGATGTCGCCATCGCGCCCTTCGATGCCTCTATCCCATTCGGCAAGGGGGAGACGCGGGATGCGGCGCTCGACGACGCGGTGAAGATGACACTCGAAGTCGGCCCGCTGGCGCGCTCTCTCGCTGATCAGCCCGACGACATCCGCGCCCGCGCCTCGGCCGCGGTTCGTGCCGCCTTCGCGGGCTGCCCCGGTGAGCGGTCGGTGATGATCGACGGCGCGGCGTGGATCGTCACCGCGCGCAATCCGGCAAGCTGACAGGGATTATTAATACGCGCGACCTCTCCGTTCCCCGCCACGTCTCGCATGGCGCGTCCCCTCTCCCCGTCTTTTACGGGGGGCCGCAGGATGGGTCGAGACGAGTGGCTCGACCCCGGCAAGGCTAGGGTGAGGGGCAGTCCTCGTTGCGTAAGGCCTCGGCGACATAACGTGCGTCAGCCGTGCTCTGGGCTTAGCCACGAAAGTGGGCAGCCCCTGCGAGCTGCCCTTCGAAATGCAGGACTGCCTATTGCGCTTGCTTCCTCATGGCTTCGGCAATCTGCGCCTTGACGGCACTCAACCCGAAGCTCGCGCCCGTCTGCATGGGTGGGAATTCGACGGCGGATTTCGCCAATTGTTCTACCCGCTGCTGTACAAGCACGAAGCGCCAGAACTCGAATTTATACCATTCGAAATATTCGAGGGAGCCGGTGTTCCCCTTGTAAAACGCTGTCCGCTCGAACGGGTCCAGACGTAGATTGACGATGGTTGGCGCACCCAATGTCACTGTGTCACCGAGCCAGCCGCCGGGCTGTTCCTTGAAGGTATATTTGT
>NZ_JBFUAY010000071.1:0-26903 GCF_056406015.1 Rhizobium sp. P1_E1
GTGCTACAGCGTCCTTTGCGCGTCTGAAAAGACGCGCGGCGCTGTAGAAGGAAAACCGCCGGGCCTTTTACTGCACGCCCTTCAGTACATAGATCAGCGGCTTTTTCGGCAGAGTGCGCATGGAGACGGTGATACTGGCATCGGGCGCATTGCCGACGTCGAAATCCTTGCCGAACATCGAGACGAAGGCTTCGACTGGCGGGCCGCGTCGGTGCATCGGCAGGATCAACGACGAGCGTAGCCGCCTGATGACGCGGCTCATGCTGTCAGCGCCCATCGTCAGGCCACCGTCGACGGGGACCATGACGACGTCGAGGCGGCCGATCTCGGTATAATGGGCATCTGTCAGCTCGTAGTGCAGGTGGCCGAGATGGCCGATGCACAGGCCGGCGATCTCGAAGATAAATATGGAGTTGCCGTTCTCATGCGCGCCGCCGAGGCCGTAGCTGAAGCGGATATCCGTCGTAACGTTGCGGATATAGGCATCGCCGACGACGAGATTGATGTTGGCCTTTTCGCCCGGAATGTCGCTCCACCCATGCAGCACGTGCTTGATGCCGGGATCGGGGGTCAGGGTATAGTGGGTCGTGTGCGCTTTGTTCATGGTCACGACATCGGGCATCGTCGCCGGCCTGTACCAGCCATTATAGTCTGTCGCGATGACGATGCCGCCCGGGGTCTCGATCTCGAAGGTGGAATGGCCGAGGAAGGTCAGTTTGACGTCCTCGCCCTCGGAGACGGCAGGCATCAGCGGGGCGCCGGAAAAGCTTGCTAAGGTCGCCTTGGGGATGGTTTGCGCGATCGCCTGGCACTGGCTGACCGGCGGCCGCTGCTCTTGTGCCGCGGCAAGATCGGGCGCTGCGAAGGCCGCAAGGGATGCGATAGCGAGGATAAGATATTGCGGCTTCATGCCACTCCTCCGGCGCTCTATCACCTTCAACCGGCGCATAACCCGGAAAATCGATTCCGATTTGGGGTTATACCCGAGTGGCGGGGAGGATGCGGCATGAGGCCGCAGGGGTCCAGACGGCGGGTCCTCACAATTGCGTGTTGGACGGCCGCCTGTCGCCTGTTACCGCCAGAACTCCGGCACCGTTTCGGCCAGCCGCGGTCCGAGCCGGAGCGGCGCGATCTTTTCTGCAAGTCCTGTCGTATCCGAGATCTCCACGCCGACGCCGCAGATCGTCGCGGGGCCGTTCGCGGCTTCCATGCGGCCCTTTGGCATCTTGGAGATGAAGCGGTTGAGCGGCTCCTCCTTGTCCATGCCGAGAGAGGAGTCGTAGTCGCCGCACATGCCGGCATCCGACATATAGGCGGTGCCGCCGTTCAGGATCTGTGCGTCGGCCGTCGGTACATGCGTGTGGGTGCCGACGACGAAGCTGGCGCGGCCGTCGACGAAATGGCCGAAACACTGCTTCTCGCTGGTCGCCTCGGCATGGAAATCGAAGATGATCGCATCGGCCTGCTCCTTCAGCGGGCAGGCGTCGAGGATGACCTCCGCCGATTTGAAGGGGTCGTCGAGTTCGGGATGCATGAAGACCCGGCCCATGACGTTGGCGACGAGCACGCGCGCGCCGTTTCTGGCATAGAAAAGGCCGGAGCCACGGCCGGGCGTGCCTTGGGGATAGTTGGCGGGACGCAGGAACTGATCGTGCCGGCCGGCAAAAGCGACGGCTTCCTTCTGGTCCCAGACGTGGTTGCCTGTCGTCACCACATCGGCGCCGGCATTGATTGTTTCGAGAAAGATGTCCTCAGTGATGCCGAAGCCGCCGGCGGCATTCTCGCCGTTGACGATGACGAAATCGAGCTTGAGGTCGGAAACCAGGCCGGGAAGACGGTCCCAGACCGCCGTGCGTCCCGTCTTGCCGACCATGTCACCCAGAAAAAGCAGCCGCATTCCCTATCCAATCCAAGAGGCAAAAAAGCGAAGGCCGCTTTCTGTCAGGATGGCATCCAGGCTTATGTCGTGCGGCTCAGCGGGCACATGTGCCACTTCCTGGCAGTCGAATGCAATGCCGATCAGCTTCGGATGCAGGCCTTTTTGCCTCAGCCGGCTGATGGCGCGGTCGTAGTGGCCGGCGCCGTAGCCGATGCGGTGGCCGCTGATATCGAAGGCCGAAAGCGGCACCAGCATGATCTCGGGATCAAGAATGGCGGCATCTGCGCCGGGGCCGACCGTGCCGAAACCGGTGTCAACGAGGGGCGCACCTTCCGCCAGCTCGCGAAAGACGATGGTCTGCCGGTCGAGGATCGCCGGTACGCAGAGCCGCGCCCCACGCACGGCAAAGCGCGCCATCAGCGGCCTGAGATCGGCTTCCGAACGGATCGGTAGGAAGCCGGAGACGATCGTACCCAGCGCAAAACCGACGGCCTCGCCGGCATGTTCGGCCATTGCGAGGCTTTTGGAGGCGCGTTTCTCGGCGGGGATGGCGTCGCGTGCGGACAGCCGTTCGTTGCGCAGCTGCGCTTTCAATTCTTTCGCGGTCATTCGATCTGCCGGTTCTGAGAGATTTACTCGAGCATAGACGGCTGGATGTCCGATGCAAATGCCGGATGCGACGGTATCACGCGCGTTTCACGCCTCGTCCGCAGGCGGCTGCGGATCGTTAGATGACGATGCTTGTCGGTATTGTCGCGGCGCCGATGGAGAAGCCTGCCATATCAGCAACGGCATTGGCTCCGGCCTGCCGGTCTTGCTGCCGCAACTCGCGCATCGCCTTTTCGAGCACTTGCTTGAGTTCGCGCACCACCGCCTTGAACTCTTCCATCGTTTCGCGATCATCGGCCGAAATGCCCGAAAATTTCGGGGCATCCTCAGCGACGCTCGCATAGGCGTTGCGGGCGTTGGTGGCAGCGTCCGGTTCCTGCGAGCCGGTCTCGCCGGCCGCAGTTTCTCCTGCGCTATCCGTCAGCGCAGCATCGGCCCCGCTGGTTGCGACGGCCGCAGCACCCGTGGCTGCATCCATCGAAACCGCTGTTGCCGGGCTGCCGGTCGCGACAGCCGATGCGAATTCGGAGGCGGCCGCGCCGACCTTGCGCGCCAGTTCGGCGGCCAACCGGGCGACCACCTCAGGAGCCATGTTGGAGCTGCGGAGCATCTCCAATTGCTGTTTTGCTTCTTCGAGCTTGCGTTGCGCCTTCGCCTTGGCCTCGTCTCCCGAGTTCGCCAAGGTCTGGCGCATCTGCTGCAGCGCCTGGGTGGCGCGCTGCAGCTTCAGCACGCCTTGATCGGTCTCGCTTCCGGCGACTGAAATGGCTGCCGTCGAAGACGTGCCGCGCAAGATGATGGAGGCAGACGTGGTTGCGACCTGCATGGACAATCCCCCGATTTTTAATTCGGGCCCCCGATTGCAATTCGGGGCATTCTGCAACGTCAGACTTGCGTGGACCTGTGTCTTGGGGATTTCGGCAGCGCAGCAGCCAGCTGCTGCATCGTCTCCTCGAACAGAGGCGCTCCGCCGGGTGCCCAGCCGAGTGTGCGGATTTTCGCAGTGCTCATGGGATTGAGCGCAGCGCTATCGGCAGGGGCCGGCAGCGTGTGCCGACAGCCCGTCTCGCGGCGGATGGGCGAAAGGATATCGCGCGTGTCGACCGAGATGTCCGAGACGTTGAAGACCTCGCCGGAGATGCGGGTGCTTTCCGTCTCCAGCATCAGCCTTACCGCCCGACCGAGGTCGCGGCCGTGAACTTCCGTTCCCCGACGGGCAACAACCGGCCGGCCGGCGAGGTAATCGGCGATGAGGCCGTCCCATTTGTTCGGCGAGAGATCGCCATAGACGCCGGTTGCCCTCAAGCTTACGCCGGCAAAACCCGGCGTGGAGAGGTGGTCAAGCGCGCGTTCGGCATCGAGCTTGACCTGGCCGTAAAGTGTTTCTGGCTTGGCCAGCATCGTCTCCGTCAGTTCGGTTCCCTCGGGATGTTCGCCATAGGCGGCGCGGCTGGACAGGAAGACGCAGCGGCGCGTGCCGGCGCGTTTGGCGGCTTCGAAAAGCCGGACGGTGCCATCGAGGTTCAACCTGTGGAAGGTCTTCGGATCGTCGCCCTCGCCGCCACGATATTTGCCCGGAACATGGCTGAAGGCGGCGTGGACGAAGAAGTAGGCGTCGTCGAAGACGTCGATCTGATCCTTGTCGGGATCGAGCGAAAGCGCCGCGAACTCGACCGGGCGGGAGAAGAGGCGAGGCAGCGGCGCGCGGCGCCCGCCGACGATCACCTGATATCCGGCGGCCAGCAGTTCCTCGACGACATACCGGCCGACGAGACCCGTTCCACCCGATACCAGTACCTTCATGCTGCCCCTTCCGGATTGTCCAGCGCCGAGATCTCAGGCACATCGCCGCCATCGTGGAAACGGTGCCACAGATCGATCAAAGGTTGTAGTCGCGCTGCCTTGGGATGATCCTTTTCCCACGGTTTTTCATACTGGTAGTGCAGGATCGAAATGCTCTTCCAGTCCCAAAGCTCCGGCATGGTGAACCATACATATTGCAGCATGTTGAAATAAACCGGCAGGCCGTGCCAATCCGGGAAGAACGTCTCGAGAAAGGTCTGATCGGTGCGCCGCCAGAAGGCGTCCCGCCTGTCGAGCCTTTCGAGCATGTGCCGGAATGTGTCATGCGAGGGCGTCGCGACGAAGACACCGGAATTCATGYGGCGGAAGTCGGCGAGGCTTTCGTAGACATTGGGGGCGGCTGACAATTCCGGATAGAGGAAGAGCCTGTCGACGTTTTTCAACACGAGGGCGTCGGCATCGATGAAGACGCAGCGCTGGTATTCGACGAGCTGCCAGAGCCTGAGCTTGCAGAAATTGTCGAGCGGTGAATGGAAATCCGGTTTGCGACCCTTGGTGAAAGGGGCTGTCGAATGGAGCTGGCCGCGCGCATGGCGTTCGTTGAAGGCCGCAGACAGCGGCAGATGCTCGACCGCGATCAGGCGGCAGTCGAGTGCTGTCAGGGGCAAAAGAGCGGCCGCATCGACGCCGGCGGTGTGGAGAATGACGATGTCAGCCCCGGTGCCGGTTCGGCGCAAGGAGCGGGCAAGCGCGGTTGCGCCCATGGCGTAGTCGGCATTGGTGACGAGTGTGACATAAGCGAAACGGGCGGGGATGCCGCTGGCGCTCGTCATATTGCGGGACTCACGAGACGGATTTCAGCCGCTTGCCTTCCGGATCGTGATTGATCGTCGCGGCGATGTCCTTGGTCCAGGCGGAGACGGCCGGAACGCGGGCGCGGTCGACGCGATAGGCGAATTTCTTGGCGACGTCGACGATTTCGCCGAGCAGGCCCGCTTCCAGCGTGATCGGGTCGAGGCCGAGATCGCGGAATTTTTCGTTCCGGACGATCAACTCGTTCTCTGCGGCTTCCTTGCGCGGGTTGGGCAACCAGGCAATGTTGGCGCCGCTCATCCTGGCGATCATCTCGGCGAGGTCGCGCACCCGGTGGGTTTCCGTCATCTGGTTGAAGATCTCGACGCGGGCGCCGCGCGCCGGCGGATTTTTCAGCGCCAGTTCGATGCAGCGCACGGAATCCTGGATATGGATGAAGGCACGGGTCTGACCACCGGTGCCGTGCACCGTCAGCGGGTAGCCGATTGCCGCCTGGATGAGGAAGCGATTCAGCACCGTGCCGTAATCGCCGTCGTAGTCGAAACGGTTGATCAGCTGCGCATGGCGGCGCGTCTGCTCGGTATGTGTGCCCCAGACGATGCCCTGGTGCAGATCGGTGACCCTCAGGCCATCATTCTTTGCATAGAACTGGAAGAGAAGCTGATCCAGGCACTTGGTCATGTGATAGATCGAGCCGGGATTGGAGGGGTAGAGGATTTCCTGGTTGACCGTCTCGCCACCTGAAGTTTCGATGCCGACCGGCAGGTAACCTTCGGGGATCGCCGCGCCGACCGTCGAATAGCCGTAGACGCCCATGGTGCCGAGATGGATGAGATGGGCATCGAGATTGAGTTCCGTCAGCGCGTTCAGCAGGTTGTGCGTGGCGCTGACATTGTTGTTGACGGTGTAGTTCTTGTGGCGGTCGCTCTTCATCGAATAGGGTGCGGCCCGCTGTTCGGCGAAATGGATGACGGCATCCGGGCGGTGTTCGGAAAGCCAGTTTTTCAGGAGTTCGTAATCCTTGGCGAGATCGATCAGATTGAAGTGGATGCGGCGTCCGGTTTCGGCATGCCAGATGCGGGTGCGCTCCTGGATCGAATCCATCGGGGTCAGCGACTGAACGCCAAGTTCGGTGTCGATCCAGCGGCGGGAGAGATTGTCGAGGATATGGATGTCGTGACCGGCATCGGAGAGATGCAGCGAGGTTGGCCAACCAATGAAACCGTCTCCGCCCATAACCGCAATCTTCATCACATCGTCTCCTGATTGGTCGCTCATTATCGGGAATAGTTAGGAATTGTGACAATCATTCAATGCTTGCCTGTCGGGAAGTGTTGCGCCAAACAGGGCACCTGAGTTTGGAGAAAATTATGACGGAACGCCCTTTTTCCATTTCGGGAGAGCTGACGGAGGCCGGACACCGCCTCGTTCAGCGGGTCTATTATGAAGATACTGACTTTTCCGGCCTGGTCTATCACGCCCGCTACCTGCATTTCCTGGAGCGCGGGCGTACCGATTATCTGCGCTGCCTCGGCGTCGAGCAGCGCGAACTCGTCAGCGCCGATGAGGAGGGCCTCGTTTTCGTTGTCCACCGCATGGAGATCGACTTCAAAAGCCCGGCGCGCATGGACGATGTGCTGACGATCCTGACACACACAGAGAAAGCCGGCGGCGCCAAGATGGTGCTCAATCAGCAGATCCGCTCGGGCGAGACGCTGCTGATCGCCGCCAAGGTGATCATCGCCGTCATCAACGCCCGGGGGCGGCCAAGGCGGTTGCCGGAAACACTGGCAGCGAAATTCCTGGAAGGCAGCATGCCGCTATAGGCCGAATTGCCGAAAAATCGGACCTTGTCAAAACTTGAACTTTATGTGAAGGAATTCCCGCGCCGCAGGATGAGCGCTCTTTCGGCAGCCGGACCTTGCTCCGGTCAAGTAATCCATGGAACGAAATCTTCCAAATACAGGCTTACTGTCACAGTCCGGCACTAACGATCTATTAACCATAATGGTGTCTTACTGGGAAAGTCGGAGTTTGTGCGGTGCACGCCTTCCTTTGACCAAATTTGACGGCAAGAAGGCGGAAGATGAGCTTGGAAGTTTGACCAGGGCTTTGGGCGGCGGCCGCCGGACACTTCTTGCGAGATCAGTTTGTGCCGCCCGGTCCAGCACCGGGCGTTTGGATTCGGGGATTTTGGATCAATGGAACAAGTAGGATTGGCAGCAGGAACGACGGACGTCAGCCTCTGGTCGCTTTTCATGCAGGCCGGCATCGTCGTCAAGCTCGTGATGCTCGGGCTCATCGCAGCCTCGGTGTGGACGTGGGCTATCGTCATCGACAAATACCTGGCCTATGGCCGCGCACGACGCCAGTTCGACAAGTTCGAGCAGGTGTTCTGGTCGGGCCAGTCGCTGGAAGAACTCTATCGCTCGCTGTCGGAACGCAACAATACCGGTCTGGCGGCGATCTTCGTGGCCGCCATGCGGGAGTGGAAGAAATCCTTCGAACGCGGCGCCCGCTCGCCGATCGGCCTGCAGATGCGTATCGACCGTGCGATGGACGTGACGCTCGCCCGTGAGACCGAATTTCTCGGCGCCCGCCTTGGATCGCTCGCGACCATCGGCTCGGCCGGTCCGTTCATCGGTCTGTTCGGCACAGTCGTCGGCATCATGACCTCGTTCCAGGCAATCGCCGGTTCGAAGTCGACCAACCTTGCGGTCGTCGCGCCCGGTATCGCCGAAGCGCTGCTTGCCACTGCGATCGGCCTCGTCGCCGCTATCCCGGCAGTTATCGCCTACAACAAGTTCTCTGCCGATGCCGGCAAGCTCTCGGGTCGAATGGAAGGTTTCGCGGATGAATTCTCCGCCATACTTTCGCGCCAGATCGACGAGAAACTGCAGCCTCGCGCTGCCGCTCAGTAACCAACGGAGTATTCTCACATGGGTATGGCTGTTGGAGGCAATGGCGGCGGAGGCGGCGGACGCCGCCGTCGCGGCGGTCGGAACAGGGCCGTGATTTCCGAAATTAACGTGACGCCGCTCGTCGACGTCATGCTGGTGCTTTTGATCATCTTCATGGTCGCGGCACCGATGATGACCGTCGGCGTGCCGATCGACCTGCCGGAAACGCAGGCCAAGGCGCTGAATTCCGAGACGCAGCCGATCACCATCTCCGTCAAGAACGACGGCGAGGTGTTCCTGCAGGAAACACCGATCCCGGCGGCGGAGATCGCCGCCAAGCTCGAGGCGATCGCCACCACCGGTTATAACGAACGTATCTTCGTGCGCGGTGACGCAACAGCGCCCTACGGCGTCATCGCCGACGTCATGGCCCGTATTCAGGGTGCAGGCTTCAAGAATATCGGCCTGGTGACGCAGCAGAAGAAGGACCAATAGCGCGCAAAATGAAGGCCAGTGTCATCACATCTGCTGTTTTGCACGGCCTGGTGCTCACCTGGGCGATGGTGTCGCTTGGCGCTCCGGAATCCTTCAAGGTAGAGGATTTCGAGGCGATGCCGGTCGATCTCGTGCCGGTTGAGTCCATTACGCAGATGCAGCAAGGCGACAAGAAGGCTCCGAAGAAGGAGACTTCCGCGCCCGTGCCTACGACACGGCCGCCGATCGCACAGCCGGCCGAGAATGCCGGCGACAACAATGTCGACCTGAAGACGCCGCCGGTCCCGAACGCCAAGCCCAGCAATAGCGAAGCGGCCGCAGCGAATTCGAGCGAAAAGCCGATGCCGAAGACCGATCCGGTCCCGAACGATGTCAAGGATATCGTCAAGGAGGAAACGGAAGTCGAGCAGCCGAAGCAGGTCGCCTCCATTCCACCGCCGAAGCCTGTCGAAGTGACGCCGCCGAAGCCTGAGGAAAAACCGCCGGAAGAGCAGGCCAAGCCTGAGGAACCGCCGAAGCCCGATGCCGAGGCGCTGCCGGACAATGTGCCCACGCCTGTCGCCAAACCGCAGGTGAAGCCGCCGGAACCACAGAAACCCGCCGAAAAGCCGCCGGAAAAAACCCCGGACCAGCCGAAGACCGCCGAGAAGCCGACTGACAAGAAGAAGGCCGATCAGAAGCAGGAAATGGCGAAATCGGCTTCGTCGATGAAAAGCGATTTCAATGCCGATGAGGTTGCGGCGTTGCTGAACAAAACCGATCCTTCCGCAGGCGGTGCGAAGCGCTCGACCCAGGAGGCATCGCTGGGTGCGAAGAAGAGCAATGGTGGCTCGAAACTCAGCCAAAGCGAAGAAGATGCGATGCGCAGCTTGATCGAGGGTAATTGGCTTGTGACGCCCGGAATGGAAGGCCTTTCCGGCATGGTCATCAAAGTGCACATGAAGCTCGACAAAGACGGCAACATTATCGGCCAGCCGAAAGTCGAGTCGTCGGGCGGCAGCAGCAGCGACTCTACACGCCGCGCGTTGGAAGGCGGTGCTTATAGAGCTGTCATGAAGTCTGCACCCTTCTCGACGCTTCCGAAGGACAAGTATGACGCCTGGAATGAGGTCGAGCTTAACTTCGATCCAAGCAGCATGGGAATCTAGATGCTGACGGACCTGTCCCATGGCAACCAGTCTTTTGCAGCCGTCATCGTGCTCGGCGCGATTCTGGTCTGTGCTTCTCAGGCGTCGGCACAGCCAGCCAACGCGGTGATTTCCGACAAAGCGATCATGGACCTGCATCAAGCAGTCACTCGTTATTTCAATGTTCCTCCCGGGCGTGCGGGGAGCGGTGAAATCGTAATCAAGGTCCACATGAGGCTCGATAAGACCGGCGCGATCGTTGGTTCGCCCGAGGTAACAGCCGCGGGCGGCAGCGAAGCGGATCGGAAAAGCCTGTCGGCTGCGGCTCTCCGCGCGGTGCTGCGTGCATCGCCATTCACCATGCTTCCGAAAGAAAAATACGAATCCTGGAAAGAAGTCGTCCTGCGCTTCAAACCACCCAGCGATCCGACTCCATAGATGCTGAAAGGCTGTTTGGTATGACAAAGTGTTCTTTTTTCCGCGCCATTTTGGTCGCAGCCGGTCTGATGACCGCTGCCGTCTTCGCGACGCCGGCCAATGCGCTCGTCACCCTCGACATCCGAAAGGGTAACGTCCAACCGCTGCCGATTGCGGTGACCGACTTTCTGCAGGGTGATATGGGTGCGCAGGTCTCCCAGGTCATCGCTGCCGACCTGCAGCGCTCCGGCTTGTTTGCCCCGATCAGCAAGACCGCCTTCATCGAGAAGATAACGAACCCCGATGCCGCGCCGCGTTTCGAAGACTGGAAGGTCATCAATGCCCAGGCGCTGGTCACCGGTCGGGTCACCCAGGAAGCCGATGGCCGCCTTCGTGCCGAATTCCGTCTCTGGGACCCGTTTGCCGGCCAGCAGATGACCGGGCAGCAGTTCTATACCCAGCCTGAGAACTGGCGGCGTGTTGCCCACATCATCGCCGATGCGATCTATAAGCAGATCACCGGTGAGGAAGGCTATTTCGACACTCGCGTCGTCTTCGTCTCGGAATCCGGCACCAAGCAGCAGCGCAAGCGCCAGCTGGCGATCATGGACCAGGACGGCTTCAACATCCGCATGCTGACCGATGGCAGCGATCTCGTTCTGACACCGCGCTTCTCGCCGAGCCGGCAGGAAGTCACCTACATGTCCTTTGCCAACCAGCAGCCGCGCGTCTACCTGCTGCAGCTCGAAACCGGGCAGCGCGAGGTCGTCGGCAATTTCCCGGGCATGACCTTCTCGCCGCGCTTTTCGCCGGACGGACAGAAGGTGATCATGAGCCTGCAGCAGGAAGGCAATTCCAACATCTATACGATGGACCTGCGCTCGCGCACGACGACGCGGTTGACCTCGACGGCTGCGATCGACACATCGCCCTCCTATTCGCCTGACGGAGCGCGTGTCAGCTTCGAAAGCGACCGCGGCGGAAAGCCGCAGATCTACGTGATGAATGCCGATGGCTCCGGCCAGACCCGCATTTCCTTCGGCGACGGATCCTATTCGACGCCGGTCTGGTCGCCGCGCGGCGATCTCATCGCCTTCACCAAACAGGCCGGCGGCAAATTCTCGATCGGCGTGATGAAGCCGGATGGTTCGGGCGAACGCATCCTGACGACCGGCTTCCACAATGAGGGCCCGACCTGGGCGCCGAACGGCCGCGTCCTGATGTTCTTCCGCCAGGCGGCAGGGTCGGGCGGTCCGCAGCTCTATTCGATCGATCTGACCGGTTACAACGAGCAGCTTGTGAAGACGCCGACCTACGGTTCCGACCCGGCCTGGTCACCGCTTCTGGAGTAGGCGATGCACTGCCGCCTTCATGTCGCCCCAAAGTCATGGAAACCGGGCGGCTACGGGACAAATCAGTAAATCGTTAACCATAATCTTTGAGGGGCGGTTAACCGAGTGCGGTTACTGTCCGGAAACCCTGATGAAATCGCAAGGAGACCGGCCATGAGCCGAATTCATACCCCGGCAATGAGCCGCATGCAGAATTTCGCCCGCAACCCCGTCATGATCGCGCTTATCGCCGGTCTCGCGCTCGCAAGCTGCGCCAAGAAGCCGCCGAACAGCGCCGGCGACCTCGGCCTCGGCACCGGTGCTGGTGGGGCTGCAACGCCGGGCTCTGCCCAGGACTTCACGGTCAATGTCGGCGACCGCATCTTCTTCGATACCGACTCCTCGTCGATCCGCGCCGATGCTTCGCAGACGCTCGACCGTCAGGCCCAGTGGCTCGCCCGCTACCCGAACTACCAGATCACCGTCGAAGGCCATGCCGACGAACGCGGCACGCGCGAGTATAACCTCGCGCTCGGCGCCCGCCGTGCGGCTGCCGCCAAGGACTATCTCGCTTCGCGCGGCGTCCCGGCGCAGCGCCTGAAGACGATTTCCTACGGCAAGGAACGTCCGGTCGCCGTCTGCGACGATATTTCCTGCTGGTCGCAGAACCGCCGCGCGGTTACCGTGCTTGGCGGCGCCGGCATGTAATTGCCGAGCAACAATTCGCTTTTTCGACGGGCGGTCCCATCAGGGGCCGCCTTTTCTTTTTGACCACACTTTGGCCAGACTCCGTTGCTTTTTGAAAGCAATTGGAAAAATCTCCTGTTCGTGCCATCGAGGTGCGAAGAATCACTGGGACAGGACGATACATATGAAGAAACTTGTCGTGGCAGGCATGCTGTGCCTCGCGGCTGTGACCGGAAGCGAACGAGCGGCCTATTCCGCCTCGTTCTTCGGGCTACATCTCGGCGGCCGATCCGCGGAAAACCAGGCGGCGCCGCCTGTTGTCAAGGTGCAGAGCGGCGACGCGGAGGTCCGCGTGCAGCAGCTCGAAGAGCAACTGCGGCAGTTGAACGGCCGGATCGAAGAGATGAGCTTTCAGCTTCTGCAGATGCAGGAGACGATCCGCAAACAGCAGGAAGACAATGAATTCCGCTTCCAGCAGCTCGAAAAGACGGGCGGCGCCGGAGGTGCCACCAAGGCTCCTGTCAAGAAGAGCGAGACCGATGCCGCTCCGGCCGCCTCCGGCGGCGACGACATCGCCAAGGTAATTCAAGCACCGCAGGGAGCCGAAACGGCTCCCTCCACCAGCGTGCCGGAGAATGGCGGCCTCGGCCAGCCGCCGAAGGAGCTCGGCTCGATCGATTTCGATCAGAGCGGCAATCCGATCGGTGGAAGCGTCGACGAAAATGCCACAATCGGTTCCGGGCCGATTCCCGATGCCAACACCAAAACGCCGCAGCAGACCGCCTCGCTCGGCAGCGAAGCCGACCAGTACAAGGCCGCCTATGGCCACGTGCTGTCCGGCGATTACAGCACGGCCGAACAGGAATTCACGCAGTATATCACCCGCTACCCGAGCAGCGCGCGGTCGGCGGACGCCAATTTCTGGCTCGGCGAAGCTCTTTATTCGCAGGGTAAGTACAATGAGGCGGCCAAGACCTTCCTCAATGCGCACCAGAAATACGGTACATCGGAAAAGGCGCCGGAAATGCTGCTGAAGCTCGGCATGTCGCTTGCCGCCCTCGACAATACCGAGACGGCCTGTGCGACACTGCGCGAAGTGTCGAAGCGTTATCCGAAGGCGTCGCGTGCCGTCATAAGCAAGGTTGCGAGCGAACAGAAGCGCCTCGCCTGCTAAGGTCTTCCGGAATGTCTCCGGAAGCAACATCGCCTCAACTGGCGATCCTCCAGTTTCTCACGTCGCTTCAAAGCCCTGCGCGCATTCTCGTCGCGATATCAGGCGGCAGCGATTCCATCGGCCTGCTTCTTCTTCTCGATCAAGCCGTAAAGGCCGTGCCCCATCTCAAGATTTCGCTTTGCGCTGCGACCGTCGATCATGCGTTGCGCGCCGGCTCCGCAGACGAGGCGCGTGAAGTCGCAGCCCTCTGCGCATCGCTCGACATTCCCCACACCATCATGATCTGGCAGGGCGACAAGCCGAAAACCGGCATCATGGCTGCGGCCCGAGAGGCACGTTATGGCTTGCTTGCGACCGCCGCCACAGACTTCAAAGCCGATCTCATCGTCACGGGGCATACACTCGACGACCAGCGCGAAACACTGCAGATGCGTGGGATGCGAACAGAGCAGGTTTCGACCGGTATTGCAGATGCAGTGCTCTTTGACCGGCGTTTCTGGATTTTACGTCCGCTTCTTTTTTCCACCCGGGCGGATATCCGCGCTTTCCTGAAAGAGCGGGGCGTGCCGTGGATCGACGATCCCAGCAACGAGGATATAACGTACGAGCGTGTGCGGATGCGCAGGCAGCTTTCGGCCGATGTAGGCATGGAGAAGGATATCAGCGCGGCCTGGGAGGAGCGCCTGGCACTGTCGTCCAGAGGAGCCGAATGGCTGGATCGTCATTTCCGGCTTCACAGCGGTCTGCTCGGGCAGGTGATGCCTGACGGGTTGCGGCAGGATCGCGCAGTCCTCGACTATGTACTCGCCCGTCTGGCAGCCGTTTTCGGTGGGCAGCCGTTTGCGCCGGGGAGGGGGCATATGGAGCGTATCCTTGCATTTGCCACCGGCAGCAAGCCGGGACGCATGACCGCCGGCAGGGTAGTGTTCGATCTGCGGCATGACGGGCTCTATCTGGCGCGCGAGAACCGGGGGATATCGCCGCTGGCATTGCGCCCGGGCGAGGCCGGGGTTTGGGATGGCAGGTTTTATGCGCGCAATGGGTCGGCCGCATCAATTGAAATCCAGGCCGCTGCTGCACACGCGCAAGACACATCACGCTTTATTGAGCCAATCACCGCGCAGACGCGCGGTGCCTGGATTCCGGTGACGAGCACAGGAATGACGGAGTATATGCAGCGCTTTCCCAAGAGCGCATGGAAGCGCGCTATCGCTTCGGCGCCGGTATTATCCGCCGAAGAGAGCCTTTTATCTGAGGAATCCGCCCGCATGGTCGAACGAACACCCTATTTCGCACCCTTCGACCGCTTTTTGACACGATTTGACTTCATCTTTGCCAATAGGCTTTCGGCGGTTTTCGCGACGGCGCCCTATGCGAGGCTGCCTTTAAGAAGTATTGACGGAAAAACCATCTGACTTGGGGGATCGCCTTGGCAACGGCACGGCGCAACCCTATGTTAGAAACGAATAAGACGGTCGCCATGAGGCGGCTGTTCCATGCTGGGGAGTTCAATGAACCCTAACTTACGTAATTTCGCCTTGTGGGCGATCATAGCGCTTCTGCTGATCGCCCTTTTCAGTATGTTTCAGACGGCGCCGGCGCAGACGGGCTCCCGCGAAATCCCTTATTCGCAGTTTCTGCGTGAGGTCGATGCGGGCCGCGTGAAGGATGTCGTGGTGACGGGCAACCGTCTCTCCGGAAGCTATGTTGAAAATGGCACCACCTTCCAGACCTATTCACCTGTGATCGACGATAGTCTGCTCGATCGCCTGCAATCGAAGAATGTCCTGGTTTCCGCCCGTCCTGAAACGGACGGCTCTTCGGGTTTCCTCAGCTATCTCGGCACGCTTTTGCCGATGCTTCTGATTCTCGGCGTCTGGCTGTTCTTCATGCGGCAGATGCAAGGCGGCTCACGCGGCGCGATGGGCTTCGGCAAGTCCAAGGCCAAGCTTTTGACTGAAGCGCATGGCCGCGTGACTTTCGAAGACGTCGCCGGTGTCGACGAGGCCAAGCAGGATCTCGAGGAAATCGTCGAATTCCTGCGTGATCCGCAGAAGTTCCAGCGTCTTGGCGGCAAGATCCCGCGTGRCGTGCTGCTCGTCGGCCCTCCGGGCACCGGCAAGACGCTGCTCGCCCGCTCGGTCGCCGGCGAAGCCAATGTGCCCTTCTTCACCATTTCGGGCTCCGACTTCGTCGAAATGTTCGTCGGCGTCGGCGCAAGCCGCGTGCGCGATATGTTCGAGCAGGCGAAGAAGAATGCGCCCTGCATCATCTTCATCGACGAAATCGATGCCGTCGGCCGCCATCGCGGCGCCGGTCTCGGCGGCGGCAATGACGAACGCGAGCAGACGCTGAACCAGCTGCTGGTCGAAATGGACGGCTTCGAGGCGAATGAAGGCGTGATCCTGATCGCCGCCACCAACCGCCCCGACGTGCTCGATCCTGCGCTGCTGCGTCCCGGCCGTTTCGACCGTCAGGTCGTCGTGCCGAACCCCGACATCGTCGGCCGCGAGCGTATCCTCAAGGTGCATGCGCGCAACGTTCCGCTGGCGCCGAATGTCGATCTCAAGATTCTCGCCCGCGGCACACCCGGTTTCTCCGGCGCCGACCTGATGAACCTTGTCAACGAAGCCGCTCTGATGGCCGCCCGCCGTAATAAGCGCGTCGTCACCATGCAGGAATTCGAAGACGCCAAAGACAAGATCATGATGGGCGCCGAGCGCCGTTCCTCGGCGATGACCGAGGCGGAAAAGAAGCTCACCGCTTACCATGAGGCCGGTCACGCCATCACCGCGCTCAATGTCGCCGTCGCCGATCCACTGCACAAGGCGACGATCATTCCGCGCGGCCGTGCGCTCGGCATGGTCATGCAGCTTCCCGAGGGCGATCGCTACTCGATGAGCTACAAGTGGATGGTTTCGCGCCTCTGCATCATGATGGGCGGCCGCGTTGCCGAGGAGCTCACCTTCGGCAAAGAGAACATCACGTCGGGTGCCTCTTCCGACATCGAGCAGGCCACCAAGCTTGCCCGCGCCATGGTCACGCAGTGGGGCTTCTCCGACCAGCTCGGTCAGGTCGCCTATGGCGAGAACCAGCAGGAAGTCTTCCTCGGCCACTCGGTTTCGCAGTCGAAGAATGTTTCGGAAGCAACCGCGCAGAAGATCGACAATGAAGTGCGCCGCCTGATCGACGAGGCCTATACCCAGGCCCGCACGATCCTGACGGAAAAGCACGACGAATTCGTCGCTCTTGCCGAAGGTCTGCTCGAATACGAGACGCTGACCGGCGAAGAGATCAAGGCGCTGATCCGCGGTGAAAAGCCTTCTCGCGATCTCGGCGATGATTCGCCGCCGAGCCGCGGCTCGGCCGTTCCGAAGGCCGGCGCACGGCCAGCCACCAAGGGTGACGAGCCCGAAGGCGGCCTCGAACCGCAGCCGCATTGAACAGCGGCACCAATCCGAACAAGGCCGGATTTCCGAAGTGGGAGATCCGGCCTTTTCTATTGGTAACGGGATATAATCATTTTTCTTGCTAATTTACGTGCTGATCGCCGCATTTTGTGGCATTCCGCTGAATTGAGGCAAGCATGAATCACGCTCGTGGATTGACGACATTCCACTGAAGCCGGATTCGCTTGGAACGGTGCGCTGCCTTGAATGGCGCGCGGAAAGCGCAGGAGTGCAGATGAAAAGACGCTATTTCGGTACGGACGGCATTCGCGGCCAATCCAATGTCTTCCCGATGACGCCGGATCTCGCCATGCGGGTCGGCATTGCCGCCGGTACGATCTTCCGCCGCGGCAACCATCGCCATCGCGTCGTTATCGGCAAGGATACGCGCCTTTCCGGCTATATGCTTGAGAACGCCATGGTCGCGGGCTTCACGGCTGCCGGCCTCGACGCCTTCATTCTCGGCCCGATCCCGACACCAGCTGTTGCCATGCTGACGCGCTCGCTGCGCGCCGATCTCGGCGTGATGATCTCGGCGTCGCACAATCCATACGAGGATAACGGCATCAAGCTCTTCGGCCCTGACGGTTACAAGCTGTCCGACGACATCGAGGCCGAGATCGAGGATCTGCTCGAAAAGGATCTGAATGCCCAGCTTGCCAAATCCGATGATATCGGCCGCGCCAAACGCGTCGACGGGGTGCATGACCGCTATATCGAACATGCCAAGCGCACGCTGCCGCGCGACGTGACGCTGCAGGGTCTGAGGATCGCGATCGATTGCGCCAATGGTGCTGCCTACAAGGTGGCACCCGCCGTGCTCTGGGAGCTCGGCGCCGAGGTCGTCACAATCGGCAACGAGCCGAACGGCACCAACATCAATCTCAATTGCGGCTCCACCAGCCCCGTCGCGCTGCAGAAAAAGGTCGACGAGGTGCGCGCCGATATCGGCATAGCGCTCGATGGCGATGCCGACCGCGTCATCATCGTCGATGAAAACGGCTCGATCGTCGACGGCGACCAGCTGATGGCCGTTATCGCCGAGAGCTGGGCCGAGAGCCAGCAACTGCGCGGCAACGGTATCGTCGCCACCGTCATGTCCAATCTCGGCCTCGAGCGCTTCCTCGACGAGCGCGGCATGGCGCTTGCCCGCACGCGGGTCGGCGACCGCTACGTCGTCGAGCATATGCGCCAACACAATTACAATGTCGGCGGCGAGCAGTCCGGCCATATCGTGCTTTCGGATTACGGCACGACCGGCGACGGTCTCGTCGCGGCGCTGCAGATCCTGGCCGCGGTCAAGCGCACCGGCCGGACCGTCAGCGAGGTCTGCCGTCGCTTCGAGCCGGTGCCGCAGCTCCTGCGCAATGTCCGCATCAGTGGCGGCAAGCCGCTGGAGGATATCCAGGTGCAGAAGGCGATCGCCGATGCCGAAGCCGAACTGGCCAGGAACGGCCGCCTCGTCATCCGCCCTTCGGGCACCGAGCCGCTGATCCGCGTCATGGCCGAGGGCGACGACCGCGCCCAGATCGAGCGCATCGTCAACGAGCTGATCGGCACGATCTCGAACGTCCGGACCGCCGCCTGATTTTTTAGGGACGAAATTTCAAAAGCCGGTACGTAGGTGCCGGCTTTTTCGCTGTTGGCGCCTTCGGTTCGAAGATCCACTCCGGATGGACTTCCCGCCGAAACCGTTTCCGCCCTTCCGAAGACAACATGTCAATGAATTGCCAGCTTGGCTTCCGGTAGGGAGCAAGCGTCGGCAACTGCACGATGTCGGGCGCGGTGAGCACTGAGGCGGCGTCCGCGGAAATCTGCCGATATCTTTGGCGACAGCGCTGTCAACCGCCACACGCGGATGCTACACGGCGGCGTTTGCATTCAAAGGAAATATCATGAAAAAACTGGTGCGCCTGCTGCTGACGATCGCTCTCGCATTCGTCGTCTTTACTGGTTTCCGGTGGTATCGCTACATCAGCAACACCGACAGCCCTTACGATGAAATCGGCATCACGCTCAACAATGCCATGCCAGGCCCGATCAATGCCTGGGGCTGTGCCCAGCTGAAAACGACCTTTGGCACCTCCTTGCCACCGTACGGCTGCGCCGCCGAAAACGCGACGCAATGGAAGTAACAGCAGGATTCGCCGAGTGGAGCAGCCGATCCATCTGACGGCGAAGGTAACCGACTTAACCATTTGACAGCAGCGGACTTCATGGCGTTGCAGCTGGCGGTCTTCGGCAAGTGCGGCGGCTGCCAGCCTTCGGCCGACCTTCACCATGTCGAGGAACTTGCTGCCAATCTTTCTCTTAACGTTTCTTCCTATTTATAGTTAAGCAGCTTTTAACGTTTCCCATTCATTATCCATACGAAGCGTACCAGATTGGCAGCGACTGAGCCTGCCGACGCAACGGATTTTGGAGTGGGATCCATGAAAAGAAGCTTGTCCGGCATCTTCGCCGCATTGTTGATCGCGACAAACGCCTATTCCGCGGACCTCGCCCCTGCCGAGCCTATCCCGGAGCAGCCGCCTGAGGTGACGGTCACCGAAGCGACCGGCTGGTACCTGCGCGGCGATGTCGGCTATGCCTTCACCGATCTGCGCGGCGCCCGCTATTTCCAGGGCAGCAACGCAACGGAAGTCGATTTCGACGACGCCGATCTGGATGATGCATGGACCATCGGCGGCGGTGTCGGTTATCAGATCAACAGCTATCTGCGCACCGATCTGACCTTCGACTATCTCACCCAGGCAGATTTCAAGGGCTCGACAGTCGGGCAGTGCGGCTTTCCTCTGGTGGACTGCACCTCGAGCGACCGCTCCTCGCTGACAGCCTATACGCTGCTCGCCAACGCCTATGTCGATCTCGGCACCTACGGCTACGTCACGCCTTATGTCGGCGCCGGTATCGGTGGTTCCTATGTGAAATGGAAGAACCTGCGCAACGTCGCCTGCGCCGATGACGGCAGCTTCTGCGACGACCAGGTCACCCACGGCGGCAAGGGCAACTGGCGCTTCACCTACGCCCTCATGGCCGGCGCTTCGATCGACGTGACCTGCAACATCAAGGCCGATGTCGGCTACCGTTACCTGCATATCGATGGCGGCAACATGTTCGGCTATGCCGAAAATGGCGGCCCGGGCCGCGACAAGGGTCTCAGCGCCCACGAAGCTCGCGTCGGCGCCCGTTATCTCTTCGGCGGCTGCGCCCAGGCGAGCTATGAACCACCGCCGGAAATCCCGCTGCAGCAGCCTGTCTACAAGTAAATTTGATCGCCTGACGCCAGAAGCCGCCCCCAACCGGGCGGCTTTTTGCATTGTGGCCGCCCTACCGCCCTGCGTCAAAATATGTTCCGCCCGCGACACTTCGATCTTGACTATGACGTGTCGGATCCATACACACGGCGGCGGGACACCCTTCCCCAACGAAGGGCTTTCTATCTGAGAGGATAGCATCATGGCGAAGACCGCAAAGCCGGACATCCGTCCGCACAATACCCATTTCTCTTCTGGCCCTTGCTCGAAGCGCCCCGGTTGGTCGCTCGAAGCCCTTTCCGACGCGGCCCTTGGCCGTTCGCACCGCGCGAAGGTCGGCAAGGCCAAGCTCAAGCAGGCCATCGACCTTACCCGTGAAATTCTTGAAGTGCCGGCGGACTACCGCATCGGCATCGTTCCGGCGTCCGACACCGGGGCCGTCGAAATGGCGCTCTGGTCGCTGCTCGGCGAACGTGGCGTCGACATGCTCGCCTGGGAAAGCTTCGGCGCCGGCTGGGTCACCGATGTCGTCAAGCAGCTGAAGCTCAAGGATGTGCGCAAGCTCGAAGCCGGTTACGGCGAGCTTCCCGATCTCTCCGCCGTCGATTTCGACCGCGACGTCGTCTTCACCTGGAACGGCACAACCTCAGGCGTGCGCGTTCCGAATGCCGATTTCATCCCGGCCGACCGCAAGGGCCTGACGATCTGCGACGCCACTTCGGCGGCTTTCGCACAGGAACTCGATTTCGCCAAGCTCGATGTCGTCACCTTCTCCTGGCAGAAGGTTCTGGGCGGCGAGGGTGCGCACGGCGTCATCATTCTTTCGCCGCGCGCCGTCGAGCGTCTGGTCACCTACACGCCGGCCTGGCCGCTGCCGAAAATCTTCCGCATGACCTCGGGCGGCAAGCTGACCGAAGGCATCTTCCAGGGCGAGACGATCAACACGCCGTCGATGCTCTGCGTCGAGGACTATATCGATGCGCTTGTCTGGGCCAAGCAACTCGGCGGCCTCAAGGGGCTGATCGCGCGTGCCGATGCCAATGCCAAGGTCATCCACGATTTCGTTGCGGCAAACGACTGGATCGCCAATCTCGCCGTCAAGGCGGAAACGGCCTCCAACACCTCCGTTTGCCTGAAGATCGTCGATAAGGACATCGCAGCCCTCGATGACGACGGCCAGGCGAATTTCGCCAAGGGTCTGGTCGGCCTCCTGGAAAAGGAAGGTGTCGCCTATGACGTCGGCCATTACCGCGACGCGCCGTCCGGCCTGCGCATCTGGGCCGGCGCCACGATCGAGGCATCCGACATGCAGAAGCTGATGCCCTGGCTTTCCTGGGCCTTCGAGACGCAGAAGGCGCAGCTTAATCAGGCTGCCGCCTGAGGTGATCGCATCCGGCTCCGCCATAGGGCGGAGCCCAGCATTCCTGATTCATTCATCGCTGAACACTTTTGAAGGAGGCCCTCATGGCACCTCGCGTTCTCGTATCCGACGAATTGTCGGAAACCGCCGTCCAGATCTTCCGCGACCGCGGCGTCGAAGTCGATTTCGAACCGCAGCTCGGCAAGGACAAAGACCGTCTGCTCGAAGTCATCGGCAAGTACGATGGCCTGGCCATCCGCTCTGCCACCAAGGTGACGGAAAAGATCATCGAGGGGGCGACGAACCTCAAGGTCGTCGGCCGTGCCGGCATCGGCGTCGACAATGTCGATATCCCGGCCGCCTCGCGCCGCGGGATCATCGTCATGAACACGCCCTTCGGCAACTCGATCACGACAGCCGAACACGCGATCGCGCTGATGTTCGCCGTCGCCCGCCAGCTTCCGGCAGCCGATACCTCGACGCAGGCCGGCAAGTGGGAGAAGTCGAAGTTCATGGGCGTCGAGATCACCGGCAAGACGCTCGGCGTCATCGGCGCCGGCAATATCGGCTCGATCGTCTGTGCCCGCGCCATCGGCCTCAAGATGCACGTCGTCGCTTACGATCCGTTCCTGTCCAAGGAGCGCGCCGAGGAGATGGGCGTCACCAAAGTCGAACTTGAAGAGCTTTTCGCCAGGGCCGATTTCATCACGCTGCATGTGCCGATGACCGACAAGACGCGCGGCATCCTCAACAAGGAAGCGCTGGCAAAGACCAAGCCCGGCGTGCGCATCATCAACTGCGCCCGCGGTGGCCTGGTCGATGAGGCAGCGCTTGCCGAAGCAATCAAGTCGGGCCATGTCGCGGGTGCCGCCTTCGACGTGTTCGAGGTCGAGCCCGCCAAGGAAAGCCCGCTCTTCGGCCTGCCGAACGTCGTCTGCACGCCGCATCTTGGCGCCTCGACGACCGAGGCGCAGGAGAACGTCGCTTTGCAGGTGGCTGAACAGATGGCGGATTACCTCGTCAATGGTGCGGTCTCCAACGCTATCAACATGCCGTCGATCACGGCGGAGGAAGCGCCGATCCTGAAGCCCTTCATCCGCCTTGCCGATGTTCTCGGCGCCTTCGTCGGCCAGGTCACCGAAGAGCCGATCAAGGAAATCGAAATCCTCTATGACGGCATCACCGCCAACATGAACACGCGGGCGCTGACGAGTGCTGTGCTCGCCGGCCTCATCCGTCCGCAGGTCGCCGACGTCAACATGGTTTCGGCGCCGATCATGATCAAGGAAAAGGGCATCGTGCTTTCCGAGGTCAAGCGCGACAAAACCGGCGTCTTCGACGGCTACATCAAGTTGACGGTGACCACCGAAAGCATGACGCGCTCGGTCGCCGGCACGGTGTTTTCGGACGGCAAGCCGCGCTTCATCCAGATCAAGGGTATCAACCTCGATGCCGATGTCGGCTCGCACATGATTTACATCACCAATACCGACGTTCCCGGCATGATCGGCTTCATCGGCACGACGCTTGGTGCTGCCGGCGTCAACATCGCCAACTTCCAGCTCGGCCGTGACAAGCAGGGCGGCGACGCCATCGCGCTGCTCTATGTCGACGGCAAGGTTGATGACGCCGTGCTTGCTGAGTTGACCGCCCACCAGGCGGTTCGCCAGGCAAAGCCGCTGACCTTCAATATCGACTGAGTTTTTCCTCCCGAGGAAATGAAAAACCCGGCGCCGGAAACGGCGCCGGGTTTTTTCGTGTCAGGAACCGATGAATCTTAATGCGCGTCGCGCTTTAAATCTTTTTTTGATCCATGTCGTGGTCCCAAAACCGATGCACACGTTTGGGCGACATGCATTAGTGGTGCCGGCGTTTCCGGCGGAGGATTTTGCCGAAACGGGCGACATCGTCTTCAGCCTTCGTGCGGTGAAGGAAGGCGAGCCTGCTGCCGTCGAGGCCCTGAAAGAATTCGTCCCAGGAAATCTCTTCCGGTTCCGAGGAAAAATCGACGCGGACGGTTTCGCTGTCCGGTGCGTTCTTGATTCGGGCGGGATGGCCTCCGCGCGCCTCGATCCAATGTCTGATTCTGCTGTAATCCGTCGTCGTGCCGAACCTGCCCATGAAACCCTCCTCAGCAATTCGAATGCGACATCGATCACCCGCAACGCACGATCGACGGAATTGTTCCAGGACGCCAAAATTATTTTATCGAGAACCGAGATCGTGACAGCAGGCCGCCGCTTTGCACATTCTGAAGGCGGAAGCCTAAAGTTTAACCCTAAGTATGATTCTGATTTTATTTAACTTTTCTCGGTATATCCCTGGCATCGGCATCAACCGCACGCGAATTTCCATGGCCCCCTTGCAGAAGACCGAGCAGACCGAAGCATTGAACGACGACTTCCGGTCATTGTTTGCAACGCATCCGTCGCCGATGTGGGTCTATGATCCGGCATCGCTGCGCTTTCTTATCGTCAACGAGGCGGCGGCAGCACTTTACGGCTACGGCGCGGACGAATACCGGCGCATGACGGTTCTGGATATCCGCCCTGAGCATGAGCGGGAACGGATGGTCGACGCCGTCAGCGGCCGTACCGACATGGAAAAGGCGGAGCGTTGGGTTCACCTCAAGGCAAGTGGTGAGACCTTCGAAGTGCTGACCTATGGCCGAGAAGTGCGTTTCGAGGGCCGAGCGGCAATCCTGGCGATCGTGCAGGACCGCACCGAGGTCAATGCCGCCAGACGCCAGATCAGCGATACGCGCTCGCTTCTCGACAGCATCGTCGACAACCTGCCGGTCGGCGTCTTCGTCAAGGACATGGAAGCGGACGGGCTTTACGTTCTCTTCAACGAGGCCTGCGGCGACATTGTGGGCATGAGGGCCGAGCACGTGGTCGGCCGAACCGACCGGGCGCTGTTTCCCCCCAGTCAGACAGACGCCTTCCGCGAGCAGGATCGCCGGGCCTTCGAAGCCAATACGGCGATCAGCTTCGAGGAGAGCATGCTGCGCGCCGATGGTGTGCCGCGCCTCCTGCGCACCGTCAAGCGCGCCCTGCCGACGCCGGAGGGCCAAGCGCCGCGTTATCTGCTCGGCATCTCGCAGGACGTGACGGAGGAGCGCTCCGTCGAGGCAAAGCTTGCCCATCTCGCCATGCATGATCCGCTCACCGGCCTGCCGAACCGGGCGGCATTTTCCAAACATATCAACCGGCGGGCGGTCGAGGCGACCGCCGACAGCCCGATCGCATTGCTTTATATCGACGTCGATCACTTCAAGCATATCAACGACAGCAAGGGACATGCCGCCGGCGACGCGCTGCTTTGCCAAGTATCGGAGCGGCTGCTGCAGCTGGCGGAGGAGGGCGATCTCGTCGCCCGCCTCGGCGGCGACGAATTCGCCGTCGTACTGGAGCTCGACGAGCCGGAGCGGGCCGGGCGTTTTGCGCAACGGCTGCTCAAGGCGCTCAGCCGTGCCTTCGATCTCGACGGCGCCCGGGAGCATGTCACCTGCAGCATCGGCATCGCCTTGGCGCCGGATCATGCCGGCGACGCGGACGTGCTGATGCGGCATGCGGATCTGGCGCTCTATGCCGCCAAGGAGAGCGGGCGGTCGACCTATCGCTTCTACGAGGCGGAGATGCGGCTTGCCGCCGAGCGCCGGCACGTGATGACCGCCGAACTGTGGGAGGCGCTGGAGAAGCGCCAGTTCGAACTGCACTACCAGCCGATCGTGCAGCTCGATAATGACGGCATCGGCGGCTTCGAGGCGCTGATCCGCTGGCGCCATCCCAAGCGCGGGCTGGTGGCGCCGATGGAATTCATTCCGCTCGCCGAGGAGACCGGCCTCATCGTGCCGATCGGCGACTGGGTGATCCGGGAAGCCTGCCGCGCGGCCGCCGGCTGGCCCGCGCATCTGAGGATCGCCGTTAATCTCTCCGTCAGCCAGTTTCGGCATGTG
The DNA here is from genome assembly GCF_056406015.1 of Rhizobium sp. P1_E1. Classification (NCBI taxonomy): domain Bacteria; kingdom Pseudomonadati; phylum Pseudomonadota; class Alphaproteobacteria; order Hyphomicrobiales; family Rhizobiaceae; genus Rhizobium; species Rhizobium sp. P1_E1. Next base: position 25,260 of record NZ_JBFUAY010000071.1, read on the forward strand.
AGCCTGCTTTCGACCGTGGTCGCGGCGCTCGACGAGACGGGCCTCAATGCCGACCGGCTTGAAATCGAAATCACCGAGTCCGTATTCCTGACTGATGCCGACCAAAGCCTGCCGCGGCTGCGCGCATTGAAGGAGCTCGGTGTTCGCATCGCCATCGACGATTTCGGCACCGGTTATTCGTCGCTGAGCTATCTCAGGTCCTTCCCCTTCGACAAGATCAAGCTCGACCGTAGCTTCGTTTCGGGCATTGAGACGGATGCCGGCAATCTCGCCATCGTGCGCGCCGTCGTCGGCATCGGTTCCGGCTTCAACGCGACGACGCTGGCCGAAGGGATCGAGACGGAAGAGCAGTTGCAGAAGCTGCGCGCCGAAGGTTTCAGTGAGGTGCAGGGCTATCTGCTCGGCCGGCCGATGCCGCAGCACGAGGCAGAGGCGCTGATCCACGGCCGCGCTCTGAAGGCGGCTTCGTCACGCAGATAGAGTCGTTTAAGCGACAGCTGGGAGTGGCGTCCGAGGAAATGCGTGCCGCCGGATCCCATCAAGCATTCGTCATTTTGAGAAAGGTGGGCGAAGCCGCATAATTGTCGTGGGCTGGAAAGGAGGATGTTTATGAAACGCTTTTCATTCTCGATGATCGGACTGGCGCTCGTAACCGCCATCATCGCCAATCCGGGCATTGCATTCGCCTGCAACAAGCTGATCGGCACCTGAGCTGCACCCCCCGCTTCCAAGGCGCGGCTTTGGCTGCGCCTTCTCTTCACGCGGGAATGCGAAATATCGGTACCCGAAGGCTGCCCCTTGCGCCCAAGGACAATCCTTTCTATATCGGTGCCTCATCGAGAGACGGCGGCCGATCCCGCCGGAGATCAGCAATCCGCCGCAATTGCAGCGCAAGGGCGGATCGTGACCGCGCAGAATTGGCACCATCGTTGAACACACTGGATTTTGACAAGAAGCCGGAAGAGACCCGTGTCGTCGTCGCCATGTCGGGCGGCGTCGATTCATCCGTTGTCGCTGGCCTTCTCAAACAGCAGGGTTACGACGTGCTCGGCATTACGCTGCAGCTTTACGATCATGGCGCCGCTGTTCACCGCGCCGGCTCCTGCTGCGCCGGCCAGGATATCGACGATGCGCGCCGCGTTTGCGAAACACTCGGCATCCCGCATTACGTGCTCGATTATGAAAAGCGATTTCGCGAGACCGTGATCAACCCCTTCGCCGAAAGCTATGTGGCGGGCGAAACGCCGATCCCTTGCGTTTCCTGCAACCAGACCGTCAAATTCGCCGATCTTCTGGCGACCGCCAAGGAGCTCGGTGCCGATGCACTGGCGACCGGCCACTATATCCGCTCGGGACCGAACCCTTCGCCCGAAAATCCCGGCCGCCGCGCGCTTTTCCGCCCGGCCGATGCCGACCGCGACCAGAGCTATTTCCTCTTCGCCACGACGCAGGAACAGATCAATTATCTCCGCTTTCCCCTGGGCGGACTGCCGAAGGCCGAGACCCGCAGGCTTGCCGAAGAGATGGGCCTCGTCGTTGCCAAGAAGGCCGACAGCCAGGACATCTGCTTCGTGCCGCAGGGCAAATATTCCGACGTCATCACCAAGCTGAAGCCGAATGCGGCGCTCGCCGGCGAGATCGTCC
>NZ_JBFUAY010000072.1:0-26701 GCF_056406015.1 Rhizobium sp. P1_E1
GCCGACGGCAGCGTCAACAGCCATTTCCTGCTGTCGGTCTTCCGCGTCGACGCGGATCGGGACGCGGTGGCGGAAGCCGCCGACGATGCAGCCGCCCTCGGTTGGTACACGGTGGAGCAAATCCGGCGGCTGCCCGTACCGCAGAGCGTACTTGAATGCGCTGAGCGGCTGGCGGGCGGCGAATAGACGTGGAAACTTTCAAGCACGCCTTGTTGCCGTCATGCTCAGCGTATCAACTACGAACATGATTCCCGTTCGACGCGTTTTTCTGTCCCTGCTCGTCCTCGCCGGCCCCACGATGGCGCAGGGCAAGAATACGCCGCCTCCACAGGAGGAGCAGATTGCACCGCCGATCGTGAACGTGCCCTATGACGACAAGCTGGCGCGGTTCGCCGAGGTGCTGGGTTCGGTGCATTATCTCAGAACGCTCTGCAAGGCGCCTGGCGGCGACGAGTGGCGAAACGGCATGCAGCAGCTGCTCGATTCGGAGACCGGCAACGAGCAGCAGCGCAAGGAAAAGCTCACAGCGGCCTTCAATCGCGGCTATCGCGCCTTCGCCTCGGTCTATACGGATTGCACCCCGGCGGCCATCGTGGCAGAAGAGCGCTACCGTAACGAAGGTGCAACACTTGCCACAGAAATTACCTCGCGCTTTGGAAATTGACGTTTAATTAACCTGTTTTCGCATGCGGACGTGTCGTTTTGGGAAAAGGCTGTTAGTGTTGTTAACGGTGCAGTAAGACATGAGAAGTGCTGAGGAAAAAACAATGGAAGCAAGCCTCAACGACATCGACGACATGATCGTCCACGAAAAGATGCAGGCAGCTCTGGAGTACCAGAACGAGGCTTGGGCCGACGGCATGGCCGACGGGATCGAGCCTGAAATCATCGCTGATGCCGCCATTGCACATGCGCTGCGCGAGACGATCAGATTGCATGGGGAAAAGAGCGCCGAAGCCCTGCTGGATTCGCTGCGTGAGCGCATGCTTGCCGGCGAATTCTCCGCGAACCGCACCCTGCAATAATTGTTATCAGAGAGTTTGATGCACACCGGTAAAGAGAAAGTTTCGCGAATTTCGCTCGCGCCGGTGCTGCTTGCGTTCAGCCTCGCCGCCGGCAATGTTTTCATTGCGCCGGCCGCCTACGCGCTTTCCGAACTGCACAACATCCCCGGCCAGGCGGCCAACGAGACGCCGCCCGCACAGGGAAGCGCTCAAGGACAGAGCCAGCCGCAGACCACTCCCGGCGTTCCCATGGCCGATCCGTTGGTCAACAGCCAGAACAATCAGGGTGTCGACAAGACGCCCGGCGCCCAGGATAATTCCAAGCCCACCGAGGTGATCTACGACATCAGCAAGGTGCCAGAGCCGGTTCGCAAGATGCGCGAGCAGATCGTCGAAGCGGCCGCCTCCGGCGATCTCGAACGGCTGCGGCCGCTGATGGGCACCGGCGCCGACCAGACACAGGTGACTGTGGGCGAACCGACTGACGACCCGATCGGCGCGCTGAAGGATCTGTCGGGTGATCCTGATGGCGACGAGATCCTTGCCATCATGCTCGACATCGTCTCGACCGGCTTCGTGCATGTCGGCCAGGGCACAGCAGACGACATGTATGTCTGGCCCTATTTTGCCGAGAAGGACCTGAAGTCGCTGACGCCGCCGGAGCGTGTCGAGCTGCTGCGCATCGTCACGGCCGGCGATCTCTCCGACATGCAGGAGTTCGGCGGATATAATTTCTACCGCCTCGGCATTACGCCTCAGGGCAAATGGAAATTCTTCACAGCGGGTGATTGATGCCCGTCTCGCCTGCGCTTTTCACGTTTCGCATGGCGCTTGCGATCCACCTCATGAAGACATACCTCTGAGCGATGACCAACGCGACAGGTTCCGCCATGCCAGCCGTATTCCTGAATGACCGCTCATTGCTCCYTGTCAGCGGCGCGGAAGCCCAATCCTTCCTGCAGAACCTGATCACCACCGACATCACCTCGCTCGGCGCCGACGAGGCACGGCCCGGGGCACTCTTGACCCCGCAGGGCAAGATCCTGTTCGACTTCATGATCTGGCAGGACGGCGACGGCTACATGATCGAAACCGACGCCGGCCAGCGCGACGGCCTGCTGAAGCGGCTGACAATGTACAAGCTGCGCGCCGCCGTCACACTTGCGACAAGCACTGAAGAGGGCGTCACCGTTTCCTGGAGCGAGGATGCCGAGGGCAGCCAGGGCGTCCGAGACAGCCAAGGCGTCCGAGACAGCCGCTTCGCCAAGGCGGGCGTCACGCTGATCCGCCGGCCCGGCAAACATGGCGATGGCAACGAAGCGCTCTACGACGCACTGCGCATCAGCCACGGCATCGTCACATCAGGATCGGACTTCGCCCTGCAGGACGCCTTCCCGCATGACGTGCTGATGGATTTCAACGGCGGCCTCTCCTTCAGGAAAGGCTGCTATGTCGGGCAGGAGGTCGTCTCGCGCATGCAGCACCGCGGCACTGCCCGCCGGCGCGTCGTCACGGTGTCCGCCGCGACAACCTTGCCGGAGACCGGGACGGAGATCACCGCCGGCGGCAAGCCTGTGGGAACGCTCGGTTCTGTCGAGGGCGGCAGCGGCCTTGCGATCGTGCGCATCGACCGCGCCGGCGCCGCGATGGCGGCAGGTACGCCGCTGCTCGCCGGCGAAACGCCCGTTTCCCTCGTCCTGCCGGCATGGTCCGGCCTTGTCTTTCCCACAAGCGGCGACGAGGCCAGCGCGTGACAACGACGAAAGCTCCGCGTGCCTGGCAACGCATGCTGTCCGGGCGCAGGCTCGACCTGCTCGACCCCTCGCCGCTCGATATCGAACTCATCGACATCGCCCATGGGCTTGCGCGGGTTGCCCGGTGGAACGGCCAGACCTCCGGCGATCATGCTTTTTCGGTGGCGCAACACAGTCTCGTCGTCGAGGATATCTTCCGCCGCTTCAACGATGCGCGGCCGCAGGAGTGCCTGATGGCGCTGCTGCACGACGCACCCGAATATGTGATCGGCGACATGATCTCGCCGTTCAAATCGGTGGTCGGCGGCGGCTACAAGACGGTGGAAAAGCGGCTGGAGGCGGCCGTGCACCTGCGTTTCGGCCTACCGCCGCATCCCTCGCGCGACCTCAAGGACCGGATCAAGAAGGCCGACACCATCGCCGCCTATTTCGAGGCGACCGTGCTTGCCGGTTTCACACCCGCCGAGGCGCAGAAATTCTTCGGCCAGCCGCGCGGCATCAGCAAGGACATGCTGATGATCGAGCCCCTGCCTGCGCTCGAAGCGCAGCGATTGTTCTGCGCGCGCTTCGCGGCGATCGAGGCCGAGCGGGGGATGGTATCGTGAGCTTCATCGTCGTCTCGCCGCTGTCGCGCATCGCGGAAATGGCGGTGCGCCATAAGGCGCGCGATATGATCAGCCTGATCGCCAAGAATCAGGCCTTTCACCGGCCGGGCGTGATTGCGGCCGAACGTCATCTGACACTTGGCATGAACGATATCCTCTTCAAGGGCACCGGCGATCTCGTGGCGCCTGACGAGACGCATGTCCGCGGGATTATCGACTTTGCCGCATCGTGGCAGCAAGAGACGCCGCTGCTCATTCATTGCTGGATGGGCGTGTCGCGATCACCGGCCGCAGCCCTCATCGCCGCGCTGTCGCTGGCACCGGATCAGAGCGATGAAACGCTTGCTCGCCGACTCCGAGCCGCCTCACCTTTCGCGACGCCCAACGCCCGGCTGATCGAGATCGGTGACGCGCTGCTCGGCCGCAGCGGCCGGCTAGTCGCGGCGGTACGGGCAATCGGACGTGGTGCGGATGCCGACGGCAATGCGCCCTTCGTGCTTGCGATCCGGGACGCCGTTGGCGGTTGACGCTGCCGCCAGCCGCTCCATCTAGCCCCCGACCACGCACAATCGACAGGGCCAGATCATGGAACAACAGGCAGCCGATGTACTCCTCGCCACGCAAACGGCACTCAGCCAGGCAAGCGCGCTTGCGGTGCAATATTCCTTCTCCGTCCTCGGGGCGGTGATCCTGCTCGTTCTTGGCTGGGCGCTGGCCGGCTTTACCAGCCGCTGGGCCTATGAAGGCCTGTCGCGCGTTCATGGCATTGACGAGACGCTGGCGCGTTTCTTCACCAATGTGCTGCGCTATGCGCTGCTCATCCTGGTGTTCATCACCGTCCTCGGTCAATTCGGCGTCCAGACCGCCTCGATCATAGCAACCCTCGGCGCAGCGGGCCTGGCGATCGGACTAGCGCTGCAAGGGACGCTTCAGAATATCGCCGCCGGCATTATGCTGCTGATCCTCAGGCCTTTCCGCGTCGGTGAATATATCGAGACCAGCAGCGTGGCCGGCACGGTGCGCGAAATCGGATTGTTTGCAACCGAGCTCAAAACCGGCGACGGGCTCTACCGGTTGGCGCCGAATTCGACGCTCTGGAATACGCCCATTACCAATTTCACCCGCGAGCCCACCCGGCGGAACGAGCTGAAAATCAGCGTCGCCTATGAGGATGACATCGATCTGGCAATGGAGACGCTGATGAACCTTGCCAAAGCCGATTCCAGGGTGCTGACGTCACCGGCACCCAGCGTCTTCATCGACAGCCTCGGTGATGGCACGATCTCCGTCGCGCTGCGCTACTGGGCAAAGACAGGTGACTGGTGGCTGGTCAGCCGTGACATGGTGAAACGCGTGAAACTCGCCTTCGATGACAATCCTGACGCCGTGCCGGATGCTTCAGATGCCGCGCCGGCAAAAAAGTCCAACGGCAAGGCGACGGCCGAAAAACCGACGCCGACGCGGCAGTAAGACATTGCAGCGCCACGGATCTTTTTAAGACCCGTGGCGCTGTGCAGTTTGAATTCCTAATTTTGTCCCTAAATCGATGCCGATCTAAGAGTTGCGCCGTAGCCTATTGGATGACGCCGCAGGAGAGTCTTTCCCCGGCATCACCCGAAGGTTGGCTGCGATAATCATCCGAATTGGCGTGCACCATCAATGCGCGGCCGCGAATGCCGTCAGTCTTGCCGTCGAGCGTGACCATGCCGTCGAAGATCTGTGCCCGCAACCTGCCGTCCTGCCCGACATATTGATTGGGCATATCGCCGGCGTGCGGTCCCTTGGCGGCAAGGATGCCATGCTCGGCCTGATCAGGGTTGAAGTGACCGCCCGCTGATTCGTGATGGGTCGCGGCGTCGCAGCGGCCGGTCTCATGAACATGGAACGCCACCCATTTGTTCGCCGGCAATCCCGATATCTCGACTTCGATCAGGACGCCGCCATTGGCGGCAGCCGTCAGTTGCGCGCGACCGTCCTCCTTGCCGTCCTTGCCGACGAAATTGGCGACCGCCGTTTGCTTGTCCTGAGCGCCTGCCGGCAATGCAACCGCAAGCAGGCTCAAGGTGGCGATAATGCTCATGGCTTTCATGGAGATCTCCTTGCGTCCGGTTGTCCTTCTGAACGTGTCAAACCGGAAGGTGTTCCTGAGCCGCGCGTCCGATAGGACGCGCTAAGGACGCTCCAGCACTTTGCGTGGCGCCTAATCCTTTCCGAAAATCACTCTGATTTTCGGGTTATGCGCAGGAATATCGAACGAGAAAAGCCGGACAACCGGCCGGCTTGCAGATCTTTCGATTTGAGACGCCGCTCAGGCGACGGCGTCGAAATCGAATTGACCGTAGGTCTTGCGGTAGAGATCGTCGGACTGATCGCCTGATGTCGGCGCGGCCTGCTGCAGCGGATAGGGAACGGCGATGCTGCTTGCACTGCCGCCGTCACGGGTGTCCATCATCAGCGCAATCAGGCTGCCGGAAAATTTCGGCTGCGTGTCGCTGGCCTTATCGTCTTCGAGGAGTTCCTTGATGATGCCTGGCTTCTCATCGGCGGCACGTTCGCCGCGGCTGAGTACGCCATCGCCATTGGCATCGAGCCGCGAAAGCGTCGCCAGATATGCGTATGAGGTGTCTGAAACGGATGTGGTGCTGGTCATACAAACCTCCATTCACCGCCTTCTGCCGGTGGTGTTTGCACGCAATACGAACGTTGGAAAATCACTGTTGACTCGGTGGTTAAACTGATTTGCGCAGTGCGTCAATAAGTTGTTAACTTCTCATTAACGATGATTGACAAAAGTTAACGGAACGCCTGAACGCAGGCCTCCGCCAGCGTCAGAAGGCCGCTTTCCTGCGTATTTCAGCTATTTTTCACATATAAAACAAACGTCTAACGCATCGACCCCGCTGCTGCACTGCAACCGAATATTAATCCGGCCCATACAAAATGGACATCACGCATCACCAGCAGGCGTCCAGCGTATAAAAAATCAATCTCTGTATTCATTTTAGAAAGGTCTTTCATGTCCGGCGAAATGAGGCACGTTCATCAAACGAGGACGCTTTCCTCTGCTGTCGTCCCGCGAGACGTATGCACATGAAAGCTGAAGCGCTCTTCTGGCGGCAATGCACCGAGGCCGTCACCGCCGACGGATCGATCGATGCGCAGCGCCTGATGGATCTTGTGATCGCGACCTATCGCGTCCATGAAAGCGACTATGACGAAATCGAGAGAAGCGCGGAAACGCTGCTGAGGGAAAACCATGCGCTGAGGGGCAATATATCAGCCCTCAGCCAGGCGTTCGACGGACAGAAGAAACTCTTCGAAGTCATTCTCAACAACCTGCCGCTCGGTCTCAGCGTCTTCGACGCCGACCAGCGACTGACGCTTTCCAACATCCGCTTCCGTCAGCTCTTCGACCTGACGGACGAAGATGTCATTGCCGGCGCGACAATCGCCGATCTCACGGCTAAAATGCGCGGCACGGAGAGCGCTAGCACCAAACCCGGCCGGCGGACCGGGCGACATTCCTCCGCAACCGCAAGAAGCAATAGCCTCCGTCGGCGCGAATGGTTGATGGACGATGGCCGCATCATCCAGAGCATGGTGACCATCCTTTCCGACGGCAGCAACATTTCCATTCACGCCGACATTACCGAGGATCGAAGGGCGGCCGAACGCATCACCTATCTCGCCCACCACGACCCGCTGACCGGCCTTCCGAACCGCATCCATTTCCGCGAGCAGGTCGATGCGACGCTCGCAGAGCGCAGGCCAGATCAGCGGATTGCCCTCGTTCACCTCAATCTCGACGGTTTCAAATCGATCAACAACACGATGGGCGTTTCGGCCGGCGACAAGATCCTGCAGCAGGTCGCCGAGCGAATCCGAGCCTCGGCCGGTTCGGAAAACACCCTGGCGCGCCTCGGCTCGGACGAATTCGCCATCCTGCAGACGGGCAAGCAGCAGCCGCGGAACGTGACGGCGCTTGCAGAGCAGATCCGCCGTGAGCTTTCCGAACCATTCCTCCACGGCGAGAAACAGCTGGAGCTCAGCGTCTCCATGGGCATCGCAATCGCCCCTGATGATGGTGAGGAAACCGATATCCTGCTGAAAAATGCCGGCGTGGCGCTGTCACATGCCAAGGCGGACGGGCGCAAACGCGAGCGCTTCTTCGCCAGTGAGATGGAAGCGCAGATGCAGTTGCGACACGCGCTGGAGGCAGACCTCCGAACAGCCGTTGAGAAAGAGGAATTCGAGCTGCATTATCAGCCGCTCTATGACCTCTCGCAGCGACGTATCTGCGGCTTCGAAGCGTTGATCCGCTGGAACCATCCGGTCCGAGGCCGCGTTCCGCCGATGGATTTCATTCCGCTGGCAGAGGAGGTCGGCCTCGTCGTCGATATCGGCCGTTGGGTTTTGCGTCGGGCCTGCAACGATGCAGCGCAATGGCCGGAGGGCATCAAGATCGCCGTCAACGTTTCGGCAATCCAATTCAGCAGCAGCGACCTGACGCGAGATGTCAGCGAGGCACTTGCCGCCGCCGCGCTGTCGCCGTCGCGGCTTGAACTCGAAATCACCGAGAGCGTGCTGATGGAAAATCTCAGCGAAGTGCTGCCGATCCTGCATGCGCTGAAGGAGCGCGGCATCCGCATCTCGATGGACGATTTCGGAACCGGCTATTCCTCACTGAGCTATCTCTCGAGCTTCCCCTTCGACAAGATCAAGATCGACAAGTCCTTCGTCAACGACATCGTCGACAACAAGGAAGCGCATGCGATCATGCACGCGATCATCCTGCTCGGCGATGCGCTCGGCATGCGCGTCACCGTCGAGGGCGTCGAGACGGCCGCGCAGCTGGCGCTGCTCGAATGCGAGGAATGCGACGAGATCCAGGGCTATCACATCAGTCCGCCGCGACCGGCGCGTGACGTGCCCCATATTCTCTCCCTGCCGCCGAAGAACGGCGGCGTGACCCAACTTCCTGAAGCCAAGCACTGAGATCCCCCTCGATTGCGACTCGCATGGCAAGCCGCTACAAAATCGGCTGCGATTCCTGAGATCTTCGTTGTCGCATCCTTTTACCGCCCGCATTCAATTCAGCGCCGATCCCCTATCGGCGGAAAACGATCTTCCTCATGACAGGTGGCGCTATGTTCGCGGCTGAAGCCTTCTCCCCATACGAAACGCTTGCGGCGGCGCTGATTGCGCATGCGGCCGATGGCGACGACGGCTCGCACGACCTTGCCCATATTCTGCGCGTCTTCAGAAATGCCATGCGCATCCATGCGGGAGAAGGCGGCGACGGGCGGGTTCTTGCCGCTTCGGTGCTGCTGCATGACTGCGTCGCCGTCGAAAAGAATTCGCCGCTGCGGGCAAAAGCATCGGCTTTGGCGGCGCAGAAGGCATCGGCGATCCTGGCGGAACTCGGCTGGAGCGAGGCGGATATCGAAGCCGCGGCCCACGGAATCACCGCACACAGTTTCTCTGCCGGGGTGGCACCGCAAACGCTGGAGGCGAAGATCCTGCAGGATGCCGACCGGCTGGACGCGATCGGCATGGTCGGCGCCGCCCGCTGCTTCTATATCGCCGGGCGACTGGGATCCGGGCTCTACGATCCATTCGACCCGGCGGCAGCGGACCGCCCGCTTGATGACAAGCGTTATGCCATTGACCATTTCCAGACGAAGCTGTTCAAACTGGCGGAAGGTTTCCAGACCGAGACCGGCCGCAGACTGGCCGCCGCGCGTGATAAAAGCCTGCGCGACTTCCTCTCGGCCTTCATGGACGAAATCTAGGAGCACAAGATGCGTGTCAGCGACCTCTTCATCTACCCGCTCAAGAGCGCCCGCGGCATTGCGCTGCCGGCCGCCGACATTGACGCCTATGGGCTTCCCGGCGACCGGCGGGCGATGATCACCGATGCGCAAGGGCACTTCATCACCCAGCGCGAGTTGCCCGACCTCGCACGCATCGAGGTACGACCGGAGGCGACCGCCTTTCGGCTGCTGATGCAGGGGAAAACGGACATATCGGTAACACCGCCTCAGCCCGAAAACCGCATGGATGTGACCGTGTGGAAATCTGCCGTCAGCGCCGCCGTCGCCGATCCGGAGAGCAACCGGCAGCTTTCCGAATGGCTTGGCCGCGAGGTGCGCCTAGTCTTCTTCGACGGCCAGGCACGGCGGACGGCGAATGCCGAATGGGCCGGCGAAGCCACTCCCGTCACCTTTACCGACGGTTATCAGATCCTGGTGACGACGACGGGCTCGCTGAAGGCATTGAATGCCGATCTCGCCGCCCATGGCGAAGGCAGTGTCGGCATGGAACGCTTCCGTCCGAACATCGTCATCGATACCGACGAGGCCTGGCCGGAGGACCGCTGGGCGGCGATCGAGATCGCCGGCATCCGCTTCGATCTCGTCAAACCCTGCTCCCGCTGCATCATGACGACTCAAGACCAGTTGACCGGGTCCCGCGAGGGACCAAACCCAATGCCGGCCATGGGCCGCATCCGCATGTCCGCCGACCGGCGCGTGCCCGGCCCGCTTTTCGGCTGGAACGCCACGCCGCGCGGCAACGGCAGGATCACGATCGGTGACACCGTCAACATCGTTGAAGAGAGGCCGGAAGGCTGGGCGCTCAAACGTCGAGCTGCAGCCTGAAGCGCATCGCTTCAAACCGGATTCATCCGATGCGCTTTGAGTCTTTGACTTGTGCATGTCGCCCAAAACCGCTGCATGCTTTTTGGGCGACATGTATTGAAACCCTCAGAAGCGATCGAGCGCGGCATCGATCCCCGCCATGACATCGGCTGGCAGTGGTCCCTTCTCCAGCGCGCCGGCATTTTCCTCCACCTGAGCGACAGTGCGGAAGCCCGGAATGGGCAGGGTGCGCGGCGAGCGTGCCCAGAGCCAGGCAAGCGCGCCCTGCGTCAGCGTGCGGCTGCCTGATGTCAGGAGATCGCGGACGGCATCGAGCCGTGCGGCGAATTCCGGGGCCATACGTCCATCCTTGAAATAGACCATCCAATCGAGAGCAGCACCGCGGACATCCCTCGCGCCCACCGCTTTGTCGGCGGTGAACTTGCCGGTCAGCAGCCCCATCGCCAGTGGGCCACGATTGATGGAGATCAGGCCCTTCCCCTCGATCACCGCAATCATCTCCGGCACCGGTTCGAAAACATTCATCGTATGCTGGATCGAGACATAGCCCTGTCGGCCGACATGACGGGCGGCACGATCCGGAAAATCGGTACTCCAGCCGAACGCATCGATCTTGCCTTCGGTGCGAAGCGCCTCCAGCGTATCGAAGACAGCATCCGATTGATCCATCGGAAAATCATTGAGGTGGAACTGCAGGAGATCGAGGCGATCGCGCTTGAGGCGGCGCAACGAGGTCTCGACCGAACGGCGGATGAAGGCCTCGTCGGCAAAGGCGCCGGTTGCCTGCTTGCTTGCCGGATCGGTGGCGAAGCCGAACTTGGTGGCGATGACGATATCGTCGCGATTACCGATCGCCCGGCCGAGCACTTCCTCCGAGTGTCCGGCGCCGTAGTTCGAGGCCGTGTCGAAGAAACGGATGCCGAGTTCGATGGCACGGTGGATCGCCTCCACGGATTCATCGTCGTCGACATCGCCCCAGCCGAGCGGCGTGTCGCCGGCGAAGAAGGGGCCGCCGATCGCCCAGCATCCCATGCCGAGACGCGGAATTTCGCGGCCGTTCCAGAGCGTGATCGTCGTCGGTGATGCGGTCTTGGTCAGCATGGGGTCCTCCTTGATTGGCAATCCTGTGAAGACATAGGAAGCACTCATCAGCAGGTAAACCGCCAAATCCGGAGGATGTTTTGCACCCGTAAAAAACGAGGTCAGGCGGAAATACCGTTCGGGCCGGAAAGCGTCCGCAAGGCTGGATTAAGCGCCTTGAGCGCCGCCTGAACGAAACCGTCGCGGGCAGCTGCCGCCTCGATGCCGCGCGGCTCGTAGACATGACGATGCAGAAAGAACCCTGTCAGGCGGAATGCAGCTGAGAGACTATCAAAGTCGGCTGCATGATTGCCTTCGATGCTGAGGAACGGCGGCAGGAGCAGCATTTTGTCCGCCCAGGGCTCACCCGCGGTGCGGCTGACGGCGCGGCCAGATTTCGGCGAGACATAGACGAGATCGGATCGGGCGCCGGTCGCAGCGCATTCGGCAAGATCGAGGCCGAAGCCGAGATCATTCAGCACAGCAAGCTCGAAACGCACGAAGAGTTCGCCGGCATCGGCCGGATTATGCAGGTGATCGAGGATGACCTCCAGCGCATCGAAGAGGTGTGGATGCGGGTCACGCTCCGGCAGCAGCCGCAGCAGCGCGCCCATCGCCTGGACACCGTAGACGGCGGTCGCCGTTTCCATCAGGCGGGCGGCGCGCAGTGTCACCGGCTCGACGCGGAATTCACCGAGATGTTCGTCAAGCCGGGCACGCCAGTTGACCTCCACGGCATTGCCCGCCTGCAGCACCGGCTGCATGGCGCGCGAGCGGCCGGAACGCACCAGGCCGAGATGGCGGCCGCGATCACGCGTCATCACCTCGGCAATGACGCTCGTCTCGCCGTGGCGCTTGACGCCCAGAATGATCGCCTGGTCCTGCCATTGCATCGAAAGAAGTCCCTGCGGTGACGAATCCATCCTACTGCATAATTCAACGCGTTACAGCGTCCTTTGCGGGTCTGAAAGGCGCGCGGCGCCGTCAGCAAGGCCTGGATTCTGTCATGACCGTGTCAGGCTACAGCCGGGAAAAGCCTCTGCAGGAATTCCCGCATCGCCGTTTCGTCGAACGGCTTTACCAGAAGCGGTATCTGTTGCAGGTCGGGCGGGAAATCGCCGGTATCGGAATAGCCACTGACGAAGCCGAAGGGGATGCCGATATCGAGAAGATGGCGGGCAAATCCGAAACTCATGCCCTCGCCGAGATTGACGTCGAGAAGGGCGAAATCATACGTCTCCGCAGCAATGGCGGCCCTCGCCTGTTCCACACTGCCGACGATATCGATACTCTCGACGCCGGCCAGGCGCAGAATATCCTCCGCCTCCATCGCGATGATCAAACTGTCTTCAAGAACCAGAACACGGATTGCGCTCATGATTCGATGCCCCCCGTCGGGCGCCTGTCGCAGCGCCCCGGCCGTTTCACCAACATCATTGCCCTCCGGTGCCCCGCATGCCACGCTATCGGTGAATTCCGCCACCTTTTCTGAATAAACCATTTTTCTGCCCGGTCGATAAGAATCAAAATCGGAGGAAAGTTGACGGCTCACTTTATTTTCCGTGCTGCTAATGCGCATTTAAAAAAGACATAAGCCGGCCGGTTGGCTACGGCATATTTGTGCAGCCATTCAAAGTGCTACAGCGTCCTTTGCGGCGTCTCGAAAAGACGCGCGGCGCTATAGAGCAATTCCAGTAAGACTGCGCAGTGGTTGGCGTCCGGAATTGCGCCAAACAAGACGGAGCATATCCGTCACCCGGGAGAAATCAGGAATGCTCTAAAGCGCGTCGCAATCCTTCAGATACGCTCCTCGCGCTTTAGCTCTATATTTCCAACGCATGCCGTTATCGCAAAACCGCTGCTTTGCGCGACATGCCTTAGATGAACGGGCGTTTGCCCTCTCCGAGCCCTTCCCAGCCGGCGATCGCCATCAATTCCTCGCCGTTCAGCACCTCGCAGCCACGCTCCTGCCAGCGGATCAACCCACGTTCGCTGAGCTTTTTCAAGGTTTTGTTGGTATGAACGATCGAAAGACCGAGCGTGTCGGCAATGTGCTGCTGGGTGATGGGGATGAATTTTCGGCCGTTGAAGATATTCAGCTTCCGGCCGCGCTCAAACAGGAAAGCGATCAGGTAGGCTGCTCTTTCCAGCGCCGTGCGGCGGCCGATGCTCAAGAGATGCTCATCCAGGATGCGCTCCTCGCGCGCGGCGATCCAGGTAATGTCGAAGGCGAGCGAGGCGTGCTTGTTGTAGAGCGTCATCAGCCTGTCACGCTCGAAGACACAAAGAGAAACGGGAGAAAGCGCTTCGACGGAATGCTGCATCTCGCCGGCGATCGTTCCCTGCAGGCCGATCAGGTCGCCCGGCATGATATAGTTCAGAATCTGGCGGCGCCCGTCCTCCAGCATCTTGTAGCGGAAGCCCCAACCGGCGAGCACCGTGAAGAGATGAGCGCTATGCGCGCCCTCGACGAGGATGGTCGAGCCGGCATCGACGGCAAGCTCACCCCTTTTGAAGCTCGAGACGAATTCCAGCTCGTCGCGGCTGAATTCCCTGAAATGCGGCAGTGGCCGCAAGGGACATTGCTCGCAAGGGGTCTTGAACGAATTGATGGGTCTCGACGTCGCCATACTTGCCCTTGCCGTCGCAAAACCGGCGCGCCAGCAGGGGCCAGCGTCTACCCGATGAAATCCTTGCCATGCTTATTTCGGAAAATCGAGACCCATTTCGCGGAACCGCTCGGGATCATCACCCCAATTCTCGCGAACCTTGACGAACAGGAAGAGATGGACCGGCTGTTCGAGGATCTCCGACAATTCCTTGCGCGACGCAGTCGATATCGCCTTGATGGTTTCACCACCCTTGCCGAGCGCGATCTTCTTCTGACTGTCGCGCTCGAGATAGATCACCTGCTCGATGCGCACCGAGCCGTCCTTACGCTCTTCCCACTTCTCCGTTTCGACATGCGAGGCATAGGGAAGCTCCTGGTGCAGGCGCAGAAACAGTTTCTCGCGGGTGATCTCGGCGGCGAGCTGGCGCATCGGCAGATCGGAGATCTGGTCTTCCGGATAATACCACGGCCCCTCCGGGAGCGTTTTCGCCAAATAGTCCATGAGGTCGTCGCAGCCGGAGCCGTTTTCGGCTGATATCATGAAGGTGCGCTCGAAAGCGATCTTCTCGTTGGCGGCAGCGGCCAGCGCCAGCAGATCCTCACGGTTGACGCGGTCGATCTTGTTGAGCAGCAGGATCTTCGGCTGCCGGACTTCCTTGAGGCCTTCGAGGATGGCTTCGGCATCGCCGCGCAAGCCGCGCTCGCTGTCGATCAGCAGCACGATCAGATCGGCATCCCTCGCACCGCCCCAGGCCGAAGTCACCATGGCGCGGTCAAGCCGACGGCGCGGCTTGAAGATGCCAGGCGTATCCATGAAGACGATCTGGGCGTTGTCGTGGATCGCGATGCCGCGAACGATGGCGCGCGTCGTCTGCACCTTATGGCTGACGATCGAGACCTTGGCGCCGACGAGGCGGTTCACCAGCGTCGACTTGCCGGCATTGGTCGGCCCGATCAGCGCGACGAAGCCCGAATGCGTCGGACCATTGGTTTCTGCGGCAGCCTCGGCCGCGATATCTTCTTCTTGTGTCATTGTCCCGTCAGTTTCCGGCAGACGATTGCTGCCAAATGCCTTCGCGCTCGAGCATCTTCGTTGCCGCGACCTGTTCGGCGGCACGCTTCGACCGCTCTACGCCGGTTTCCGGCTTAATGCCAGCAACTTCCACCGTCACCTTGAAGCGCGGATCATGATCCGGTCCGCTGCGTTCATCAACCCGGTAGATCGGCGTGACGCCGAATTTCGCGTGCGACCATTCCTGCAGCTCGGTCTTGGCGTCGCGCTTAGCGCCATCGGCCCGCACTGCCCTGCCCTGCCAGTAACGCAGAATGAACCGGCGGGCAACTTCGAGGCCGCCGTCGAGATAGATCGCGGCGATCAGGCTTTCGACGACGTCGGCGCGCACGTTCATCATGCGCTTGCCGGTCAACTTCTTCACATCGGCGCCGGTACGGATATAGAGGTGAAGATTGAGTTCGTCGGCAACCGCAGCGCAGGTTTCAGCGCTGACGAGTTGGTTGAGGCGAACCGAGAGCTCGCCTTCTCCCGCCGTCCCGAAGGTGCGAAACAGAAGCTCGGCGATGCAGAGCCCAAGAACTCTGTCGCCGAGGAATTCGAGCCGTTCGTAATTGCCGCCCTTTTCGGTACGGGCGCTGGCATGGGTCAGCGCGCGATCCAGGCGTTCCTTTTCAGCGAAGTCATGACCGATCAGGCCTTCAAGCTTTGCGCGGTCCGCCGCAGAAAGCGTCTGCGCCTTGCTCATTCAACAACCTTGAAGAGGCGGTCCCAACGCATGTTCGTC
The DNA here is from genome assembly GCF_056406015.1 of Rhizobium sp. P1_E1. NCBI lineage: Bacteria > Pseudomonadati > Pseudomonadota > Alphaproteobacteria > Hyphomicrobiales > Rhizobiaceae > Rhizobium > Rhizobium sp. P1_E1. The sequence continues at coordinate 15,513 of NZ_JBFUAY010000072.1, forward strand.
GGCCACTTCCAGATTTCGCGGAAGGAGGTATCGTTGCCGAGCGAGAAGAAGATAACGCTGGCGCGGCCGACAAGATTTTCGGCGGGCACGAATCCGACGTCGAAGCGGCTGTCGAGCGAGTTGTCGCGGTTATCGCCCATCATGAAATAATGGCCTTCCGGCACGATGAATTCGCGGGTGTTATCGCCGCGCGACACCGGAGACTGATCAAGCGTGTCGTAGGTCTTGCCGTTGTCGAGCGTTTCGCGGAACACCGGCACATCCGCGCCCGGATCAAGCTTGTAATCCGAAGTGAAGCTGCCGTCCGCCACCTTCGGAACCGGCTTGCCGTTGACGTAGAGCACGCCGTCGGTAACCTGGATATGGTCGCCCGGCAGGCCGATGCAGCGCTTGATGTAATCGATCTCGGGGTTTGGCGGGAAGCGGAAGACGACGATGTCGCCACGCTTCGGATCGGCGCCGAACAGGCGGCCGCTGAAGAGATCAGGCGAGAAGGGCAGCGAATATTTCGAATAGCCGTAAGCGAACTTGTTGACGAAGATGTAATCGCCGACCAGCAGCGTCGGCATCATCGAACCGGACGGAATGGTAAAGGGCTGGAATAGCACCGTTCGGATCACCATCGCCAAAATCAGCGCCTGGATGATGACTTTGATATTTTCCCAGAGGGCGTTCGGCTTGGCTTCGACTTTTTCGGACACGCAGTCTTATTCCTTCAAGACGCCGCGGCGGCGCAATTCTTTCTGTCGTTCTCTCTAGCGGCTTCGGCCGGTTGCGGCAATGGCGACAACATCAAAAGCGACGAGAGGTCGCGTCAAACGCTTCCGGGGTCGCGTCAAACGCTTCCGGGGTCGCGATCAACGCTCTCGAGGTCGCGATCAACGCTCCCGAGGTCGCGATCAACGCTCCCGCGGTCACGATCAGAGGCTCTCGGGCAACGCCTCGATAATGACGAAGGCCTGCGCCAAGGGATAATCATCCGTTATTGTCAAATGAATGGCGGGCCTGTGGCCCGCGGGCAGCAGCGATTCGAGGATCAGGGCGGCCGCGCCTGATAAAACCATGGTCGGCTTGCCGCTTGGCAGGTTGACGACGCCCATGTCCTTCCAGAAGACGCCCTGCGCTATGCCGGTGCCGAGCGCCTTGGAACAGGCCTCCTTGGCGGCGAAACGCTTGGCATAAGATTCGGCACGGTTTGCCCGGCGGTCGGAACGCGCGCGCTCGATCTCGGTAAAGCAGCGATGGGTGAAGCGCTCGCCGAAGCGCTCGATGGATTTCTCGATACGGCGAATGTCGATCAGATCGCTGCCAATGCCGATGATCATGCCGGAACCTTCCGTCGCTTAAGAATTCTTGATCGGGTTCATATGCTCGGCATGTCGCCGGCCGGAACGGCAAGGCGCAGGCGCGCCCGCTCCATCAGCCGTATATGGCGGCGCGTCTGAAAACCCTTCACGGTGTAGAATGTCAGCGCATAGAGCGCAACGGAGGTGACGGCCGCCGGCGGAATGGCGCCGACCAGCATTGGCTCCAGCACCGGTTTCCATAGCTCAGTGAAGTTCAGCTTGTGGAAAAGGGCGGCGAGATCCACCGTCTGACCGGCCAGGTGATCCTCGCGGCTCAACAGCAGATGTCCGATCTCCCAGGTGATGCCCCAGATGAAGGGATAGGTCAGCGGATTGCCGAAGGCGGCGCAACCAAGGGCGGCGGCCACCATGCTGCCGGAAAGGAAATAGGTGATCACGAAAGCCATGACGAAATGCACGCCGATGAAAGGCGTCCACGAGACGAAGACACCCGCAGCGACGCCGGCGGCAACCGCATGCGGCGAAGCGCTCAGGCGCAGGACGCGCATTGTCAGGTAACGGATCGGGCGAAGGAAACCCTTGCGAGGCCATAAAAGCTCCCGCATCTTTTCCTTGAATCCCGCAGGTTTGCGACGGCGAAACAACATGGCCGGTATTTAGTGCAGCGCACACCGCCATGACAAGAGCGGCAAATGATACCGCTCGAAAAACAGCCCCTCAGTTCTGTCTGCGAAGAGGAGCTTCTACATGCCGAGGGGCGTCCGTTATGCATAACGTCCCTCACCCGCCTCAAGTATAAAGTTCAGTATCAGCGATTTCGGAACAGACCGCGGTCGACCTGGCGCTGACGAAACTCGAGATCGATACGATCGAGCGAGCCGTTCAAATATGCCATTTCACGTTCCTGCGTGGTCGGAGCGCGAAAGGCGCGAGCGAATTTCTTGATAGGGTCAAACATTACCTTGTCTCATCTTCTGTTTGCGTTTCTAAGACCAGAAGATAGGCTCGGCAAAGGTTAATTACCACCGCCGCAACATGGAGACAGCCATGCGCTGTGCGCATTGCTTGCCTTTTTGATGCGCCACCAAGATCATAAAATGTGCAATTTTTCGTCCAAACCCCTGAAGGGCTTAACAAAAGCTTACTCGTAGAGCCGCCGGACCGTGGCGATGCAATCCAGTTCCTTCATCTGGGCGAGCAACTGATTGAGCTGGCGCAGATCCCAGACCTCGACCTCGAGCATCATTTCGGTGAAATCGGCAGCCACCCGCACTGTGTTCAGCAAGCGGATATTGACGTCGAGGCCTGCGACCGTCTGGGCGACCTTGGCAAGCGTGCCGGGTTCATTCAGCCCATTCACCATGATGCGCGCCATGAAACGCGACTTGTTGGCTTCGTCGAGATCCCAGCGCACGTCGATCCAGCGGTCGGGCTGATCGTCGAAGCGCTGCAGGCTCGGCGACTGGATCGGATAGATGGTGATGCCCTTGCCTTGATCCATGATGCCGACGATGCGATCGCCGGGCACGGCGCCGGTTGGCGCGAACTTGACGTCGACATTGCCGGACAGTCCGCGGATCGGCCCGATATCGGCATCCGCGTCGATTTCCGCATGGCCACCGTCGTGCCCGGCCTTGGTCTTGCCGGGGATCTTGAAGATCATGCCGGCGGCGCTGCGGACGTTGAACCAACCGTCGTCGCCGGAGGGCTTCACGGTGACGCGCTCATCCTGATGATCGGGATAGACGGCGCGCAGCACGTCGAGCGAGGACATCTCGCCGCGACCGACGGCGGCGATCGCATCCTCGACATCCTTCTGGCCAAGACGGTGCAGCGCCGGCTTCATCGCCTCACGCGAGAAGATCTTGCCGGCCCTATTGAAGGTGCGCTCGAGAATGCGGTGACCAAGGCCGGCATATTGCTTGCGGATCGCCATGCGGGTGGCCCGGCGGATGGCGGCGCGCGCCTTGCCGGTCACGACGATTTCCTCCCAGGCGGCGGGCGGAACCTGCACGCCGGAGCGGATGATCTCGACCTCGTCGCCATTTGCAAGCCGCGTCACCAGCGGCATGATGCGGCCGTTGATCTTGGCGCCCACGGTGGTATCGCCGATATTGGTGTGCACCGCATAGGCGAAGTCGATCGGGGTGGCGCCACGCGGCAAGGCAATCAGCTTGCCCTTCGGCGTGAAGCAGAAGACCTGATCCTGGAACAGCTCGAGCTTGGTGTGCTCGAGGAATTCTTCCGGGCTGTCCCCCTCGGCGAGGGCCTCGATCGTATGGCGCAGCCAGGAATAGGCATTGGATTCGCGAGACAGGATGTCGCCATCGGCATTGGTGGCGCCGTCCTTATAGAGTGTGTGGGCGGCGATGCCGAATTCAGCGATTTCGTGCATGCGCTTGGTGCGGATCTGCAGTTCGATGCGCTGGCTGGAAGGACCGACGATGGTGGTGTGCAGCGAACGGTAATCGTTCTGCTTCGGCGTCGAGATATAGTCCTTGAAGCGGCCGGGCACGACGCGCCAGCGCGTGTGGACGATGCCGAGCGCCCGGTAACAGGAAGGGATATCCTCGACGATCAGGCGGAAGCCGTAGACATCGGAAAGCTGCTCGAACGAAAGCGACTTCGACTGCATCTTGCGGAAGACCGAATAGGGCTTCTTCTGCCGGCCCTTGACGTAGGCGCTCGTCAGGCCGCTTGCCACCAGCAGGTCGCGCAGTTCGGCCTCGATCTTCTTGACGATGCCCTCGTTGCGCTTCGAAAGCTCTTCCAGTCTTTTGGTGACGGTCTCATAGGCTTCCGGGTTCATATGCCGGAAGGAAAGCTCCTCGAGTTCCTCGCGCATGTCCTGCATGCCCATGCGGCCGGCGAGCGGCGCATAGATTTCCATCGTCTCCTCGGAAATGCGGGCACGCTTGTCGGCCGACATGTGATCGAGGGTGCGCATATTGTGCAGGCGATCGGCCAGCTTGACGAGCAGCACGCGCACATCGTCGGAAATGGCGAGCAACAGCTTGCGCAGGTTTTCCGCCTGCTTGGCCTTCTTGGTGACGAGATCGAGCTTCTTGATCTTCGTCAGACCCTCGACCAGGCGGCCGATATCCTCGCCGAAGAGTTCATCGATCTCGGCGCGTGTCGCCGTCGTATCCTCGATCGTATCGTGCAGCAGAGCAACCGCGATTGTCGATTCATCGAGGTGCATGTCGGTGAGGATGGCAGCGACCTCGAGCGGATGGGAAATATAGGGATCGCCGCTCGCGCGTTTTTGCTGGCCGTGCTTCTGCATGGCGTAGACATAGGCTTTGTTCAGCAGTGCTTCATTGGCATCGGGCTTGTATTGCTGAACCCGCTCCACGAGCTCGTACTGCCGCATCATTCCAAAGCCACTCCGATAAAAATAAAAGCGCGCCAATCAACGATTGGCGCACACATGGGCAATAATATGCCTAAGCAATAAAGGTGCAAGATTGACGATTGGTAATCGTCGCTCTTTTGCATCGCATGAAGCATTTTTCCGGATCGCATCAATGCGACCGGGAGGATCATACTCAACCGATGCGACCGGGGATCCGGCCGACGCGCTTAGTAGTCGTCGCTCTTTTCCGGCGGCACGAGGCCTTCGATGCCGGCAAGCAGCTCTTCTTCCGACATCTGGTCGAAAGTGATCGTCTCCGGCAGGTCGTCCTGCTCTTCGCTGTCGGCTGCGGCGACACTGCCGGCGGCGATCATGCTTGCCGGATCGGGCTCGGGCTCGTCGACTTCGACATGCTTCTGCAGCGAATGGATCAGATCTTCCTTGAGGTCGTCGGGCGAAAGTGTCTCGTCGGCGATTTCGCGCAGGGCCACAACGGGATTCTTGTCATTGTCACGATCGATGGTGATCGAGGCACCCTGGGAAATCAGCCGGGCGCGGTGGCTGGCGAGCAGAACCAGCTCGAAGCGGTTCTCCACCTTGTCGATGCAATCTTCAACTGTGACACGGGCCATTGCCTGTCCTTTACGGTCGTCATTTCGGGATTAGCACGCCCGATACAATTAAAACCGGGCAAATACAAGTTTTTCATTCCGGCTCCCCTCGTCTTTATCCGCGGCTGAGCTAGATTTCCATGGAGAATGTCATAATTCCACCGAAGGTTGCTTGGAATATGTCGAATCGTGCCCTAAATCTTTCATATATGAATAATTCATAAAGTAAGGATCAAATCGAAATCGAAACACAAGCTATTGTTTTTATTGAAGTTTGGCACCTGCGAATTTCGATTGCTCTCATTGGATTGGTAAGCGATGTTTGACCCACGCGAAAAAATTGCACTCTTCATTGACGGCGCCAACCTCTACGCTGCATCCAAGAGCCTGGGATTTGACATAGATTACCGCAAGCTCTTGAAAGCATTCCAGAAACGCGGATACCTGCTGCGCGCATATTATTATACCGCTCTGATCGAGGATCAGGAGTACTCATCGATCCGGCCTCTGATCGACTGGCTCGATTACAACGGCTACAAAGTCGTCACCAAGCCTGCCAAGGAATTCACAGATTCCATGGGTCGCCGAAAGATCAAAGGCAACATGGACATCGAGCTTGCGATCGACGCGATGGAACAGTCCGAAACGGTCGATCATCTCGTCATCTTCTCGGGCGACGGCGACTTCACGAACCTGGTCGAGGCGTTGCAGCGCAGAGGCCGCAAGGTCTCGGTGATCTCAACCATGGCAACCCAGCCGCCGATGATTGCCGACGACCTGCGCCGTCAGGCCGATCATTTCATCGATCTCTTGTCTCTGAAGGCTGAAATCGGTCGCGATCCCTCGGAGCGGGCGCCACGCCAGGCCGAAGTCGCCCCGGCCAGCGATTTCGAAGACTGATCTCGTCGGGCGTCTCGAAGTCGCGCGATAAGGGCCGGATTGGACTGGTGATCGTCAGCCACGGCGTCGTGGTCAGCCTCTATCCTTCAGCAGGCGGCTCTTCTGCCGATTCCAATCGCGTTCCTTCTCCGACTCGCGCTTGTCGTGCAATTTCTTGCCCTTGGCCAGCGCCAGCTCCATCTTCGCCCGACCGCGATCRTTGAAATAGATCTTCAACGGGATCAGCGTCATGCCTTCGCGGTTGATGGCCGAGCGCAGGCGATGGATTTCACGGCCCGACAGCAGCAGCTTGCGGCGTCGGCGCGGTTCGTGATTGAAGCGGTTGGCTTGCAGATATTCCGGCAAGTAGGAATTGATCAGCCAGATCTCGCCGCCCTCATCCGAGGCGTAGGATTCGGCGATATTGGCCTTGCCTTCGCGCAGCGCCTTGACCTCCGTGCCCATCAGCACGAGGCCGGCCTCGTAGGTATCGATGATCTCGTAGTTGAAGCGGGCCTTGCGGTTTTCGGCCACGACCTTGTTCACCACGCGCTGGCTGCCTTTGGGGGCCATGACGACATTCCAATTTCTTTTTAGGGCGCGAAAAGCCGCGCCCTCATTTCTTGCCCTTTATGTAAGGGAGAGACCCCATCTTGTGAAGAAGGCCGGTCCCGTCAGTTCAAAAGGCCTGCATGGCGCATAGCGGCGTCGATCGCTGATTCCRTTGCCGGCTCCAGCGTCGAAAGCAGCGGCGAGCGGACGTTGCGGCTCATCCGACCAAGCTTGGAGAGCCCGTATTTGGCACCGCAAAGACCCGGCTCAAGGAAGATCGCCTTGTGCAGCGGCATCAGCCGATCCTGAAATTCCAGCGCGCGGGCATAGTCGCCTGCCAGTGTCGCCGCCTGGAAGTCGGCACAGAGGCGCGGGGCGACATTGGCGGTTACCGAAATACAGCCGACACCGCCATGGGCGTTGAAGCCGAGCGCCGTCGCATCCTCTCCGGACAGCTGCCTGAAATCCGTGCCGCAGGTGATGCGCTGTTCGGAGACGCGCTCGATCTTGCCCGTTGCATCCTTGACGCCGACAATATTCTTGTGCGCCTTGGCGAGCGCACCCATCGTTTCCGGCGTCATGTCGACCACCGAGCGGCCGGGGATATTATAGATATAGATCGGCAGATCGACGGCCTCGGCGATGGCTGAAAAATGCGCGATCAAACCCTTCTGCGTCGGCTTGTTGTAATAGGGAGTGACGACCAAAACGGCGTTCGCACCGACCTTTTCGGCATGCTGGGCGAGCTCGATCGCCTCCCGCGTATTGTTCGAGCCGGCGCCGGCCATGACGGGAACGCGCTTTGCGGCAACTTCGATGCAGAGTTCCACCACCCGTTTGTGTTCGGCATGCGACAGCGTCGGGGATTCGCCCGTCGTGCCGACCGGGACGAGACCGGCGCTGCCTTCCTTGATCTGCCAGTCGACATGCGCGGCGAAGCTATCTTCGTCGATCAGTCCGGCATCGGTGAAGGGGGTGACGAGGGCGGGAATGGACCCATTGAACATGCAAAGCTCCTCACGACCAAATCCTTGCTTCGGCCGCATTCCATGAATAAGAGTTGCGCACCATAGAGCGCCGAAATCATCGCGACAAGCGCGTAGAGTTCGGTTTAGGGCAAATTCCGATAGCAGATGTGAATGAATTTTACCTGGTACGGTAAGGTTTCGTTAAGATGCCTCTAGCCTAATGGCAGGGCGTGTTTTCGTTGCGAGATCCCGGATGAAGAAAGCTGTCCTGATTCTGTCCGCCTTCGGCTTTGTTGCCGCCGCGTGGGGCAGTGTTGCGTCGCCGCTTCCCGGCGAGAGCACTCCTATGCCTGATGTCAAGCCGCTCGGCTTCATTCCCGAGACAGCCATACCGGAATCGATGACAACGGGCGCCATTCCGCGCAACCCGGCTATCGCGCCTGTGAGCGGCGACCTGAAAGCCGGCCTGGATGCGCTTTCCGACAAGGACCCGCAACTGGCGCTTTCGATCCGTGACAGCATGCGCGACGCTACGCTCGACCGGCATATCCTCACCTGGGCGATTGCCGTTTCCGGATTGAAGGGCGTTCCCTCCTATGAAATCGCCAGCGCCGCGCAGGAGCTCAAGGGCTGGCCGGGTCTTTCGCGGCTGCGCGCCTATTCCGAGCGCGCGCTCTACGACGAAAATCCCGCCCCTTCCGCCATACTTGCCGCATTCGGCGATACCGCGCCTGAGACGATGCAGGGCGCCGTCATCCTCGGCCGGGCGCTGGTTGCATCAGGCAAGCAGGCGCAGGCGGCAAAACATATCCGCAAAGTCTGGCGAGGAGAGGCTCTCGACAAGGCGACCGAGGACAAGATCCTCGTCGAGTTTTCCGCGCTGTTGACGCCCGCCGACCATAAGGCGCGGATGGACTATCTGATGTATCGCGGCCGGGTGGCGCAGGCCAAGCGCTTCGGCGACATGGGCCAGGCCCAGTCGCTGTACAAGGCCTGGGCTGCCGTTGACGCCAAAGCCGGCAATGCCGGCGCCTTGCTCAACGCCGTCGATGCGAAGTGGCGAGCCGATGCCGGCCTGTTGTTTGCGCGGATCGAATATCTGCGCAAACAGGACAAATATGCCGAGGCGGCAGCACTTCTCGAGCAGATGCCGCCCGAGCGTAGCGAACTCGTCAATTCCGGCGAATGGTGGAACGAGCAACGTATCGTCAGCCGTGGTCTCGTCGACCAGGGACAATTCAAGCCGGCCTATCGCATCGTCGCAAACTACGCCGCAACGAGCCCGACGGATATCGTCGAGGCTGAATTCCACGCCGGATGGTACGCGCTTCGCGGCCTGCAGGACCCGACAACGGCGGAAAAACACTTCCGCAAGATCCTCGATACCTCAAACGGGCCGATCTCGGTCTCACGCGCCTGGTATTGGCTGGGACGCGCAGCGGAGGCCAGAGGCCCCGGCAAATCCAGCGAATTCTATGCGAAGGCCGCGAATTTTCCCGGCACCTTCTATGGCCAGCTCGCGGCGGAAAGGCTGGGGCGAAAGACGCTTAATGTCACCTATCCTGCACCGAGCACGGCTGACCGCCAACGCTTCCAGGCACGCGAAGCCGTGCAGGCGATCGCCCGACTGGAGGCCGCCGGCCATGGATGGCGGGCCGCCATTCTCTATCTGGCGCTCGCCGATCAACTGCAAAGCCCCGGTGAACTGGCTGTCCTTGCGGCACAGGCCGAGCAATCCGGCGATCATCATCTGTCGCTGCAAATCGGCAAGATCGCCTATGGGCGCGGCATCGATGTCGCAGCGCTTGCCTTTCCGATCGGCGTGATCCCGGCGAACGCCAATATATCTGGCTCCGGCAAGGCACTCGCCTATGCCATCGCCCGGCAGGAAAGCGCCTTCAACCCGGCCGCCGTTTCGGCGGCGAATGCGCGCGGCCTGCTGCAGCTCCTGCCCGGCACGGCCCAGGCGGTAGCCAAGCGCAATAACATCGCCTTTTCCAAGGACAAGCTGACGGCCGATGCCGGCTATAACGCGACACTCGGTGCGCATTATCTCGGCGAGCAGATCGACGCCTTCGGCGGTTCCTATATCCTCACCTTCATTGCCTATAATGCCGGGCCGAAGCGGGTGCCGGAATGGATCGGCCGCTACGGCGATCCGCGCGGCAGGCCGATCGACGAGATCGTCGACTGGATCGAGCGCATCCCCTTCCCCGAAACGCGCAACTATGTGCAGCGGGTGATGGAGAATTACGAAGTTTACAAGGCTCGCCTCGGCCAGCCCACCGATATCGAACGTGACCTGATCGGCGGACGCAGCGCCTCCTGAAGCCGTTTGGCGCGGCTTGAAAAGCAAGTTACATCTTCGGGGTCAAACAGGTCTCGAGGGATGTGATGCCGGATACGGATGCAGGTGGTTTCCAGGAGCGATTTTTCACTTCTTCTGATGGGCTGAGGCTTTATGCCCGCGACTACCCACCCGACCAGGCAGCAACTGCCGAATGGCTGCCGGTGATCTGCCTGCCCGGCCTGACCCGCAATACACGGGATTTTCATCCGCTTGCGCTGCTTCTCTCCCGGGATATGACAGCACCGCGCAGGGTGATCGCGCTCGATTCGCGCGGGCGGGGAAACTCGGCATGGGACGACAACAAGGCGAACTACAATCTCGCCGTCGAGGCCGGCGACGTCATTGCCGCCTGCGCAGCGCTTGGCATTGAGCGGGCGATTTTCATCGGCACGTCGCGCGGCGGGCTGATCCTGCATCTGATCGCGGCGACGCGGCCGGATCTTCTCGAAGCCGTCATCCTCAACGATATCGGACCTGTGCTCGAGGCTGAGGGGCTGGCACGGATCCGCGATTACCTCAACAGCGGCAGGAAGCCAGCTGACTGGAACGAGGCAGTCGATCTATTGAAGGAAAATCATGGCGCGTCGTTTACCGCGCTTGCAGAGGAAGACTGGCGCGAGATGGCGCTTGCCCTTTATCGCGAGATCAGCGGAAGGCCGATCGCCGATTTCGACCCGGCGATCGCGGAGGCACTGAAATCGATCGATTTCAGCCAGCCGCTGCCTGATCTCTGGGGGCAATTCGAAAGCCTGAGCCGGCTGCCACTCATGCTGATCCGCGGCGAAAATACGTCGCTGCTTTCACAGGAAAGCGCCGGCGAAATGGCGCGGCGGCATTCGGGCTTGATCCGACATACTGCCGAAGGGCAAGGCCATGCCCCGCTCCTGCATCTCGATAACATCCCCACAGCAATTCGCACTTTTCTCGCCACCTGCCGATAACCTCATCGACACTGGTCAGCTGGCACAACGTGCCAGTCTCGCCCAAATACAAAAAGCCCGGCTCGAGAGCCGGGCTTTCCTGATTGACCGAAGTCAGATCAGATTAGAACGAACGCTGCAGACGGAAGTAGCCCGTCGTGGAGTCGTCAGCATCTTCCGGATCGAGGTACTGAACCGAAGCCTTGGCGTAGAAGTTGTCGACGATCTGGTAATCAACGGTCAGACC
>NZ_JBFUAY010000073.1:0-26439 GCF_056406015.1 Rhizobium sp. P1_E1
ACCTGCAGCAGCAGGATGGCAACCGCCAGCAATGCAACAAGTGTTTCGAAGAACGTCATGTCAGCATACTAGCAGGCTTTCGGGCACATTGAAGCGGGTGCAACCCCGATGTAAAGCTTGTGTCGTATCAAGCTGATGACGCAGCGGCGGAGGGCGACGATGGACTACGAGGTTGCGATTGTCGGGGCTGGCGCAGCCGGCATTGCAGCAGCAAAAAGCCTGGCCGATGCCGGGCGCTCGGTCATCATTCTGGAGGCCAGCAACCGCGTAGGCGGACGAGCCTGGACAATCGAACTGGCCGGAATGCCGCTGGATATGGGTYGCGGCTGGCTGCACTCTGCCGAGCGCAATCCTCTCGTCGCCATCGGCCGTGAGGCCGGGTTCAATATCGAGCGCGGACCGACGGCGTGGCAAAGCCAGTGGCGCGATCTCGGCTTCACGCAGGATGAGCGCGCGGCGGCGGCGGCCGAATGGAACGCGCTTGAGGAGCGGATGCGGGCAAATCCCCCCGCCAGCGACAGGGCGTCGGACGCACTGGAGCCCGGCGGCAAATGGAACGCCTACTGCCAGTCCCTCAGCGGATATATGAACGGCGCACCGCTCGATCGGCTGTCAGTCGCTGACTTTCTTGCCTATGACAATGCGGCAACCGATGCCAATTGGCGGGTGCATGAAGGCTATGGAAGTCTGATCAGCGCCGCCGTTCCGAACGTCGCCTTGCGCCTTTTGACCCCCGTTCGGCGTGTGGCATTGACCGGGAGCGGCATTCAGCTGGAGACCGACCGCGGCCCGGTCACATCAAGTGCCGCGATCATCACGTCATCGACCGCCGTTCTGGCCCGCGGAGCCATTATCTTCGACCCGGAGGCCGACGATCACCTCCATGCCGCAAGTCAGCTGCCGCTWGGCCTCGCAGACAAGCTGTTTTTGGAACTCCATGGCAATCATGGTCTGGAGCCGGAAACCCATCTGCTCGGCGACCCGCAAAATGCCGAAACCGGCAGCTATTATATCCGACCGCTCGGCCGGCCGATCATCGAAGGCTTCTTTGGCGGAAACGGCGCTGTCGTCATTGAACGCGCGGGTTTGGTGGAGGCATTTGCCTTCGCACTCGACCAGCTGTCATCGCTGCTCGGCAGTAACATTCGCCGCCATCTGCGGCCCCTCACGGCCTCTTCCTGGTGTCGGACCGATTGGATAGGCGGCTCCTACAGCCATGCACTGCCCGGCCATGCGGGCGCACGCGCAGTCCTGGCGCGCCCGGTCGGCGACCGGCTGTTTTTCGCCGGCGAGGCGACGCACCAGTCCGACTTTTCGACCGCGCATGGCGCATGGGAAAGCGGGTTGCGGGCCGCCGACCAGGCTGCGGCTGTTCTAACACGCTCATGATAAAGCAGGGTGCATCTTATGACCCTCAACGCACCGATACCCCTGGCCGACCATTACCAGCTGGCAGAATTTCATGATTGCCCGGTTCGGATTGTCTTATGTGAACTATAGATCGTTTATGCTGACAGTGCCGGCATTTCGCCGTGCTATTTAAGGTTCAATTTAGCCGAAACTGCCAGGGCCATTGCCCGGCGACTGACCCCAAGTTTGGAAAACACGTTCTTGAGGTGGAATTTCACCGTCGGCTCGGAAAGCCCGAGCGCGCGGGCGATTTCCTTGTTGCTCTTGCCTTCGTGTAGGCAGAGCAGGACCTGTTGCTCGCGTTGACTGAGAAGACTTTTGCCGCCGGCAAGAGGACCCTTGATCCGGCGGCCGTTATCGGCCGGTTTGCCGAAGACGCTTCTTTCACCCTGGCCAATTATGCGACCGATGAAGTCGACGGCATCGGCACTGAAGACCTTCAGGCCGAAACGACGCACGATCGCCCGCACGACCGTGGAGAATTCGAGCCCCTCGTCCTCGAAAAGCTGGGTTACCTCGTGCGAGCGAGCACGCGCGATCGCAAACTGGAAATATTCGAGCGCCTGGGCATGCCGGCCGTCGTTCCAGGCGGCGACCGTTGCCAGTATTTCCGCCGCCAGCAGGTGATAACCGCTGCCGTTCGCGCGGCTTCGCGCCATCACGGTCTCCAGATTGGCGAGCCCTTCGCCCGGTCGTCCCTGGGCTTTGAGAAGGCGCGCTTGCGCGACAAGGAAATCGCTTTCCTCGCGCCAGGTCCAGAAGTGCCCGAGTTCAGGATCGCGCAACGATGAAACCAGCCGCTCGGCCAAAAGGACCGCTGATTCAATCAGGCCGGCCTTCGAGAAAATATCGACGCGCATGATGTCGGCCGCAATCTTCAGGCGCGGCAGCGCGCGTTCGACGGCGACCTCTTCCGCCTTGTCGATCGCTGCCATTGCCGTATCGAGACCACTCAACCGCAGCCGGCTGCGGGCCAGCAGCGAAAACATCCGGGAATAGATATCGACCCAACCTTCGCCCTGGACCACGGCATTGACCGCCTCGCCAAGGCTCTTCTCGACCAGAGCCATCTCGCCCTGGAGGTAGAGAACATCCGCCGTCGCGACGCGGCAGATCGCTTCGAGATTGATGTCGGTCCACTGCGCGCTTTGGATCAGGTCCTGCGCCTCCCGGCAGAAAGTCAGCGCCGCCGAGAAGTTGCCGGCGAGGGTATTGACCAGCCCCAGATGGATGAGCATGAAGATCTGGGCATAGGCCGTCTTTTCCTCGCGATAATAGGCCAATGCCTTCAAGGCGCTCAGCCGCGCGAGGTCGAGATTGCCGCGCCTGGTATAAGCGATGCACAGATGGTTGTAGATCCAGCCGAGCTCCCAGGTCGATTGCGGCGAAAAACCTGACGCCATTCGTTCGAGATGCAGGATCTGCGCATCGTCGAGATGAAGATCCTCATAAATATCGACCAGCCCGTCGATGTGATCGAGCGTCGATGCCTCGATCGTCAGGAACTCGTCGCCATGCATGGCCCGGCCTTGCTTGATCGCCTCCATCCGCTCACGCGCCGCCTTGATGTGCCCCTTCTTCGCGAGCACCAGCACGTAACACAATGACAGGCTCGGAGATTCGTGGATGACGCCGGCGGGCAGGTCGGCGATCAAATGTTCGAGCACTGTGTGGCCGGCGCGGATGAAGAGATTGACGCCGCCGGCCTGTCGGATCGTCTGCGCGGCGAGCGAAAAATTGCCGGCGCGCGCCGCATGCGAAACGGCTCTTTCCAGGAACCCGCGCTCGGCAAACCAGATCGCCGCGATGGAGTGAAGCGTTGCCTCGTCGGTCTGGGGATCACCGGCAAGCTCGGTCGTCAGGCACTTCCGCACGATCGGATGAAGCCTATACCAGGCCGCACCCATCTGGCTCTTTTCGATCAGCGGGCTCATATCCTCGAGCAGCCGAAGGTCATCTGCCTGCAGATCGGTGCCGGAGAGATGGCTTGCCAGCTCCAGCGGGAATTCCTCCAGGATCGACGTGACGCATAGCGTTCGGCGAAGCGCCGGCGACAGCGGACGCAGGATCGCTTCGTCGATATGGCGGAAGAGATCGGGATGTTCGCCGGCCAGCAGCCTGTTGCGCTCGTCTATACCGCCGCTCTCCATCACGCCGAGCGCGATCTGCGTCAAGGCCGGCCATCCACGGGTAGCGCGTACAAAGTTTGCGACGTCGCCAGTGTTGATGTTACGTGGAAACAGGCTGCGGATCTCGTTACGGCTGAAGGCGAGGTCGACGGCGTTAATCTCTGTTACGAGCCCGCGCACCCTGAGCCGGGCGAGCGGCAGCTGCAGCTTCTGCTGCGACGCGCAGACAATCCTCAGATTGTCGGGGGCACCTAAGAAAAATCCGTCGAGGAAAGCCTGCACATCGGGTGAGGAAGCAATATCGAGCTCGTCGATGAACAGGATTGCGCCGCTTTCCCGGTCGGCGACGATGTCGAACAGTTCCCTCAGAGAGGCGGGAGGCCGTGGGGTGTGGATGCCGAGTGCCAGGCAAAGATCAGCTAGCAGTTCGGCAGGTCGGCCATGCGAGGGGCCGAGCGTGATCCAGCCGCAATGACCGACGCCGCCATCGAATAGCGACTGAAAATAATCGGAGCCGGAAGTAACCGCCTCATATCCCGCCTTGAGCAGCGCCGTCTTGCCGAAGCCAGATGGTGCATGGACGACGACGATCTGGCGCGCCAGACCGTCGCGGATCTTAGAAAGGGGAAAGGGACGGTCGATGGCCGTGAACAGCATGCGCGGCGGGCGAAACCGGGAACCTAGCGTCTTCGGTTCACGCCCGCCGGGGCGGGTTGCAGTTTTGCCTTCGGAACGACTGTGATGCATCCAAAAACGCCTCGCTCATTCGACCATCCTGACTTGCGAGCTTTAAGAAGCATATCCCGTGCCAGCCTAGATCTAACCGGCCTCGAGCGTTGCGTAATTCTGCGTCAGGCCGAAGGCGGCGGGGCCGAAGACGTCCAATGCCTCCGGTGTGCGCATGATCGGCGGCACCTTGACGCCAAGCACGTTGACCCGCTGGCCATAACGCAGGCGTTCGGTGGTTATCGGTTCGGCAGTGTCGGCTTCGAGGATGCAGATGAGATCCGGCACGATCGCCAGCACCCTGCCATCTTCCTCTGCCACCAGATTCTCGTTCTGGATCTGGATGCGCACCGGCCTGCGGTTTGTGTCGAAAGGTTCGATCGTCACGACCCCGACCGACCAGCCGTTCTGCTCGCGCCGCGAGACGTCGACCACCTTTCCCGAGGCCAGAAGGCGCGCGGTCTCGTAATGCGTTCCGGCGAAGAATTCGATCAGGTCGGCGAGCGGATCGCGATGCGCGGCAAGCGCCAGCCGGATGGTACGCCCGATGCCGATGGCAAGCGACATCGTTCCTGGAACGGATACGCGACGGGTCGTGCGGCCATCCATGCCGTAATTGACGATATAGGACTGGCCGCCCATTCGGATCGTCACGCCGCGAGCGAGCCATTCGGCCTTGGCCGCACTTTCCGTCTCGATGATCACGACATTGCCCTGCTCGTCGGCGACCGTCAGCGGTGCGGCAGGCACGCCATAGACGTTGAAGGTCTCCATTTCGAGCTGCGGAAAGGCGCGGCCCATGCCGTCCGCGTCGATAACCGGGAGTCGGCATTCCGCCGCCAGCATGATCGGCACCATCGAGTTGATGCCGCCCGCCTCAAAGGGGATGATCGCTCCCATCGCCTTGCCGACGCGTTTCTCGTAAGCCCTGAGTGCAAGCCCGATCTCTTCGCCGCTCGGCATCTTCTCGATCAGGATCGTCGGCGCCCCCATCGCGCCACAGGCGGCGACCTCGATGCCGTCAGGCACGTCGTCGAGCGCCAGAAGATCGACCGCACCGTGGCGTTCGATCGCCGCCTTCGCCATCAGCTTGCCGATATAGGGATCGCCGCCGCCGCCGGTGCCGAGAAGGGCTGCGCCGACCGCCAGGTCGTCGATATCCTCGTTGGTGATGATTGCCATGTGTTCAGCCGATCTGTTCGATGGAAATGAAGGGTTCCTTCAGCCCGAAGCAGGTGGGGCCGAAGACATCGAGCGCTTCCGGCGTCCGCATGATTTCGGGAACGGAGACGGCAAGCACGGTGACGCGCTGTCCGTAGCGCAGGTTTTCACTGGTGATGGGTTCGGCCGTTTCCGTGTTCATGATGCAGATGAGATCGGGCACGATCGCCTTCACCTTGCCGTCAACGCGGGCGATCAGGTTCTCGTTCTGGATCTCGATCTCCATCGTCGAACCGAAGGGCGGCAGCCCGCCGATCGTAACGCGGCCGATCGAAAATCCGGCCTTGGTCTCGCGCATGACATCGGTGATTTTGCCGCCGAAGATGATGCGCCCGTAGCGGTAGAGCGTCGAAGGCAGAAATCCGAGCAGCGCCTCGATCGGATTCTCGTGCGAGCTTCTGGCGTTGCGCAGGACTTCGCCGATGCGGATGGCGAGGCTCAGCGTGTTCGGAATGGCGGTGCGTTTGACGTCGGCGCCCGACATTGCATATTCGGCGATATAAGCGCAGCCGCCCATGCGGATGGCGACGGCGCGCGAAAGCCATTCCATCTGGCGGTTATCGACCGCCTCGATGATGGCACAATCACCATATTCATCGCTGACGGCCATCGGGCTGCCGGAGACGCCGTAGACGCCGAAGGTTTCCATTTCGAGAAAGGGAAAGGCGCGGCCCATGCCGTCACCGTCGACGACGGGCAGGCCGAGGCGGGCGCCGACGACAAGCGGGATCGTCGAGTTGATGCCGCCGATCTCGATCGGCATGGTCGCCTGCGCCTTGCGGCCGAGATGACGTTCAAGCCGCTGCAGCGAAAACATCGCCTCCTCGCCGCTTGGGATCTTCTCAACCAGCACGGTCGGCGCACCCATCATGGCGGTCGGAATGACCAGCATGTCGTCCGCCAGTTCGCTGGGATCGATGATGTTCACCTCCAGCCCTTCGTCGAGGCATTGCTGCACCATCAGCCGGCCGACATAGGGATCGCCGCCGCCGCCGGTCCCGAGGAATGCCGCGCCGACGGCAAGGTCGCAGAGTTGTTGACTGTTGAGTTTCATAGGGTCCTCATCCGATCACGAGATCGCCGATAGCCTTGACGCGGATGCGTGTCGCACTGCCTGGCAGATAGGCGAGCGGCACTTCCTCGATATCCATGATCTTGACCGTTCCGGCCTCTGCACCCGCCTTGACGGCGCGCTCCTCGGCTTCCTTTTTGGCGCCGCCGAGCACGATGTCGCGGGAGGTACCTTCGAGCGAGAAGATGCGGTCGACCTCGCCGCCGACCTGCGCGATCGCCGCGCCGATGGCATTGGCAACGGAGGCGTTCTCAGGGCGGATGACGCGGGATGCGGAGGGCAGGTCGCGCGAGATCAGGATCGAGCCACCGCCGACCAGGATGACCGGCAGGGGCTCGGCGCTTGTCTTCATCCGGTCGACGGCCTCGTCGGCCATGCGGTGGATGGTATCGAGCGCCGTCTTAATCGTCCTTGCCGGGATATGCGCGACACGCGAACGGTCGCCGATATCCTCGAGGCCGGCCGCGACGATGATGTCGGTCGTCGTCAGGGTATCGCCGCCGAAGATCAGGGCGCGGGAGGTGATTTCGTAGCCGACCGAATCCGGGCCAATGCGGGCACCGTCGTCGCGCACGATCGAGCCGCCGCCGAGACCGATGGCGAGTACATCGGGCATGCGGAAATTGGTTCTGACCCCGCCGATATCGACGGCGACGGCAGATTCACGCGGGAAACCCTGCATTAGCATGCCGACATCCGACGTGGTCCCGCCGATATCGACGACCATCGCCTCCTTCTCGCCGGCAAGCATCGCGGCGCCCCGCATGGAATTGGTCGGGCCGGAGGCGAAGGTCAGCACCGGATAACGCTCGACGTAATCAGGCACCATCAGTGTCCCGTCGTTCTGGCTGATATAGAAGGGCGCATTGATCGCCAGTTCCTTCAGGGCGTTACGGAAGGAGTTGACGACTTTGCGCGACAGGTCGGCGAGCGACGCATTCATCACCGAGGCGTTTTCGCGTTCGAGGAAACCGACCCGGCCGACTTCGTGGCTGAGCGATATCGACAGGCCGGGGATCTCGTTGCCGAGAATCTCGGCGGCCCGCAGCTCCATATCAGGTGTCACCGGCGAAAACACCGAGGTGATCGAGGCTGCCTTGAGGCCGCGACTGCGGATTTCGCCGGCGATGCGCAGGATCTCGGGCTCATCAAGCGGCGCGATCTTGCGGCCGTCGAATTCGTTGCCGCCACGCACCATGAAAGTGTGGCGGCCGAGTGTGTCGGCCAAATCCTTCGGCCAATCGGTCATCGGCGGCAGCGCCTTGGTCGCCGGTAGGCCGAGCCTGATAGCGGCGACTTCGAGCAGCCGCTTGCGCTCGACGACGGCATTGGTGAAATGCGTCGTGCCGATCATCACCGCCTGGATTTCCGAGACCGAGACGCCGGTCATCGACAGCACCTGCTTCAACACGGCGACAATGCCGGAGCCGACATCGCTGGTCGTCGGGCTCTTGCATGCTCCGAGTACCAGCGGGCCGTCCATCAGGGCAGCATCGGTATTCGTGCCGCCCACATCTATTCCAATACGCATCATGACCTCCGTGAGAATATGCCTGGCCGTGGCGCCGGAGCGGATGGCTCCGGTGCTGGCGATGTTCGCTGTTTCCGTGTTGCTTCAGGCGACGAGTGCCTCGGATCGGTCGGGGTCCCAGCCGACCGTGACGGCGGCGCCGGGGGAAAATCGTTCGGTGCGGGACTGGTTCTGGCGCTCGGCGACAATCTCCTGGGAACCGATGGCCAGCCGGTAGCGCACCAGCGCACCCTGGTAGGTTTCGCTGACGACCGTCGCGGGAAGGCTGACGCCGGATGAGGTGTCGGGACCGATGATGACGTTCTCGGGGCGAACTACCAGCTTTGCCGCCTGCCCGGCGGCCAGGCMTTCGGGACCCCGCGTCGGCAACACGGTTCCCTCCAGCAGCACGGTCATGCCTTGCCCGTCATTGGCGCCGACGGTGACGTCGATCACGTTCGAATGACCAATGAAGGTGGTGACAAACAGCGTCTTCGGCCGTTCGTAGATTTCCTCGGGCGTCCCGACCTGGACGATGTGCGCCTTCTGCATGACGCCGATGCGGTCGGACATCGTCAGGGCCTCGTCCTGGTCGTGGGTCACATAGACGGTGGTGATGCCGAGCTTCTTCTGTAGATCCTTGATCCAGTATTTCATTTCCTCCCTGAGGCTCTTGTCGAGTGCCGACAGCGGCTCGTCGAGAAGGAGGATGCGGGGCTCCGTGACCAGCACGCGGGCAAGGGCGACACGCTGCTGCTCGCCACCCGAAAGCTGGCGCTGGAAACGCTCCTCATATCCGGAAAGCCCGACCTGGCGCAGCGCGGCGGTGACGCGCTTGCGGATCTCCTCCTTCGGCAGCYTCCGGAGCTTCAGGCCGAAGGCGATATTGTCGGCAACGTTCATGTGGGGGAAGATCGCGTAGTTCTGGAACACGATGCCGATGTCGCGTTTCTCCGGCGGCAATCTCGTCACGTCGTCGCGGCCGATGAGAATCTCGCCGCCGCTCGGCGGCACGAAGCCGGCAATCATCCGGAGCGTCGTCGATTTTCCGCATCCCGATGGGCCGAGAAGGGAAAAGAACTCTCCTTCGGCGATGTGCAGGTCGATGCCGGCGACCGCGACGCTATCGCCGTAGGATTTAGCGAGCTTTTTCAGATGGATATCGGACATGCGGCGAAGGCTCTCCTGTTATGAAGATGTGCGACGGGCGGCGCGGAACCGCCCGTCGCGGCGGCATCAGCTGGCGAAAATGCCGTTGACCGTTTCGACGATGTCGTCTTCGTTTTCGAGGTAGGAATTCCAGTCCGGCACCCAGAAGCCCTTGATGGCGTCGGCGCTGTTGACGACGCCGGCCTTGGCGAGATTGTCGGGCAGGACGGCGTTGCTGACCGTCGGGCGCAGGTAGAATTCCTTGCCCATATTGCCGATGAAGGTCGGATCGAGGGCGCGGTCAAGAAGCGCAAAAGCGAGCTTCTTTTGCACCGGCTCGGCATAACGGCTGATCGTATAGGTCTGCGTCAGGATCGGCTGCTGTTCGGTCCAGTACCAGAAGGCGAAAGGCGCGCCCTTGTCGCGGGCCTGCATCGGCTCGGCATCGTCGAGCACGGCGACCACCACTTCGCCGCGGTCCATCAGCGTTTGCATGTTGCCGGTGAAATCGGAGATCTTGGCCGGCATCAGCGCCTTCATCGCCTCGTAGCCGGCATCAAGATCGTACTGATCCTTGCCGAAGATGCCGCAGGCGACGAGGAAGAAGTCCATCTGCAAGGTGTTTGACGTGATGTAGGTGCCGCGCTTGCCGGCGAATTCCGGCTTCCAGAGATCCTTGAACGACGAGGGCGGCGGCGAAACCAGATCGGTGCGATAGGCATAACCATACTGGTTGAAGGCCCAGGTGACGCCGACGCCATTGGCGGTGGCGAAGGGCCATAGGTTCTTGGCGTTCGGCACGTTCGGCAGCAGTTCGTCGAGTTTTAGGAAGAAATCGCCGGCCTTTGCCGTCTTGAACATCTCCGGCAAGTTCCAGTTGGTAATGTCGAGCGGCGGCTTCTCGGCGCCGCCGGCGACGAATTTTGGGAACCAGGGCCAGGTCGAGTCGTATTCGATCTTGCAGTTGAACTCCTTCTGGAAGTCGGTCAGCAGATATTTGTTGACCAGTTCGCCCCAGGGACCGCCCCATTCGCCGACGCGCAGCACCGCGCCGCCGGCATCAAAGACCTTGCCGTCGAAGGCGACATCCTGCGACCAGGCGTGATTGATGTTGAACAGGGGCAGCGTGGTGGCAGCGACGCCCATCTTCAGGATCGTGCGGCGGGTATGCCCTGTCGTTTTCTCAGTCATGAAGTTCCCCTTTTTGCTCTATCGTTGATGTGTAGGCGTAGCGGTATTCATCCCCCGAAGGTGCGTTTCAGGTTGACGAGTCTGGAGGTCAGCACGGTGGAGAGAATGACGAGTGCGATGGCGAAGATGCCCGCGGCGGCGGCCGTCGGCTCGAACTGGTAGCGCATCGAGACATACATCGCGATCGGCAGCGTCTGCAGGTTCGGCGTCGACAGAAACAGCGTGACTTCGAACTGGCCGAACGAGACGATGAAGGCGAAGATCGTGCCCGCCGAAATTGCCGGCCCGATGATCTTCAGCGTCACCAACCGGAAAGCGGTGAAAGGCGAGGCGCCAAGGCTGCGGGCGGCCTCTTCCAGCGAGCGGTCGAAACCGACCAGTGCCGCCGTCACAGTCGCGATGACGAAGGGGCAGGTGACGATCACGTGGCCGATAATCAGCCCCGGCATGGTGCGGGCAAGGCCGATGCCCGTGGTCACGTAGAAGACATAGAGGGCAAGTCCCAGCACCACGCCGGGCAGCACGATCGGCAGCATGAAGAAGCCGCGCAAGATGCTGGAGGTACGGCTCTGCGAGCGGGTCAGATAGATCGCCGCCATCGTGCCGATCACCGTCGAGATCAGCGTCGAGACCAGTGCGATCATGAAGCTGACCCCATAGGCCGAGAGGAAGACGGGCGAAGTCAGGAACGCCTGTATCCAGCGCAGCGACAGGCCCTCCGGCGGAAAAGTCAGGTAATCGCCCGAGTTCAGGCCGGCAAGCACCACGATGAAGACCGGCACCAGGAGGATCGCCAGCGACAGCAGCGAGATGGCCTTGAAGGCAAGGGGGATGGCGGATTCTTCACGCATCAGGTGCGCCCCCCCGAGGTTCTGACCGCCGCCTGGTGGTAGACCGCAACGGCTGCGATGCTCGTCACGAAGAGCACCACGGCGATGGCGGCGCCGAACTGCCAGCGCCCGACTTCGGCGATCTGCTGATAGATATGGATGGGCAGCACCATCACCTTCCAGCCACCCATCAAGGCGGGAACGACGTAGGAGCTGATCGAAAGCGCAAAGACCAGAAGCGTGCCGGCCAGGATTCCGGGCATCGAGAGCGGAAGCACGATGGTGACGAAGGCGTGCCAACGCGAGGCGCCGAGGCTGCGGGCTGCCTCTTCGAGCGAGGGATGGATCGCCTTGATGATACCGATCAGCGACAGCACCATGAAGGGCAGGGTGATCTGCACCAGCCCGACGATGACGCCGAAGACATTATACATCAGCGGCAGTGGCGCTGTTATCGCCCCGACCCTGAGGAGAAATCCGTTGATGAGGCCGTTATCGCCGAGCAGCACCATCAGTCCGTACATGCGGATGACCATGTCGAGCTGCATGGAGGACAGGACGAGGATCATCAACAGCGTGGCGCGGCTCGGCTTCACCGTCTTTGCGATGACGTAGGCGAGGGGATAGCCGAAGAACAGGCAAGCGGCGCCGACGATGGCCGAAATCCAGATCGAGCGCAGGATCGATTCATAATAGCTCGCCCGTGTGAAGATGCGGACGAAATTGTCGAAGGTGATCTGGCTGTTGAGGGCGATGACGCCGGCGACGGATTTGTTGAAGGCGAGCCCGAAGAGTGATGCGGTCGGGATCACGAAGAAGACAAGGAAGACGAGGAGCGCCGGGATGACCAGCCACCACAGGCGGAAATCCTGAAGAGCGGTGGTCGATCCTTTCCGCTTTTCCGTTCGTGTYATGGTGTCCGTTTGCGCAATCGCCATCTCTGTCCTCTCAATGGAACGTCCAGCGTTCTCTCATTCGGCCGCAAGCGGCATGGGCAGATGAATATAGTCGTAGCCGAGCAACTGTTTTTCGGGCGGCTGTGGGAAGGTCAGCTTGCTGTGGGCAAGGTTCGAACGCACCAGCGCGGCAGCAACGGAAACAGCGGCGGGAATGGGATCGATGACAGGCACGTCGATCCCGTGCGCCAGAAGTCCCTCGCGCAGGGCGAAGGCGCAGCCCATCAGGCCGGTGCAGCCGAAGACGAGCGCCTCGGCGCCATCTTCCTCAACCGCCCGGATGCCTTCCTTGATCAGCATCGCCTTGGTCCGGTCGAGATCTTCCTCGAGTTCCAGAACGGGAATATCGACGCTACGCACCGAGGCAAGCTTGGTCGAAAGGCCGGCGACGGCCGCGGTGTTTTCAAAGGATGCGCGCAGTCGGCGCATCACGGTGAGGACGGAAAACCGGTGGCCGAGCATCGCCGCAAGGTGCATGCCGGTCTCGCAGGGTCCAAGCACCGGGATCGTCACGGCTTCCCGCGACGGCCTGAGACCCGGATCGCCCATGCAGTCGATGATGACGGCGTGGACGCCTTCATTCTGCGCCTTGATCGCTTCGGCGATTGTTCCGGGCACCGAGAGGGCAGCCTCGAACTCGCTCTCGATCGATCCCGGTCCGGCCGTAATCTGCGAGTGACTGACCTTGATGCCGGGATATTCCAGTGCCCGGAGATCGGCGACTTTGCGAAATCCTTTGGTGACGATCGGTGACACCACGCGAATTTCTACGACGTTATCCTGCACGGCCGGCCTCCTTGATGCGCAATTCGCTCTGGGCAATTCATGGGCTTACGGTGCCGCAGTCCGCCCCGGCTTGGAAGTTCTGAAATGAGTAGGTGCGGATGTGATTCGGATGGGTCATCGGCCGGTACGGATGGTGGATAACCTATTCGAACGGATAGGGTGCGCAAGAAAAAGCGATTTTAAAACAAATGCTTCTCGACCGATCAATTCCAGAAGCATTGCATTCCAGCGTGAAAATCTGCCGCCATCAGGGGGTTTGACGAGGCCGAGCAGACGAATAACCCTGCATCGACGACAGTAGGTTCAAGACCGCCTGCTCATCACCGGGGAATCGTGCCATGCCTTCGGCCAAAGCCGTGCCTTCCGCATCATCCTTCCAGAACCGCGCCAGAACGGCGTGGCGCCTGTTTGCGAATTTCGCCTATGACTATCGCCGTTTCCGCCGCGCCTCCTTCATCGATGGCGCACAGTCGCGCGAAAACCGGCGGGCACATATCCATCTCCTGGCACATATGCTGGAATACGGAATGTCGCTTTCCAATCCGCGCAACGGCTTCGGCATGGACAAGGTGCGGCTGCTGGCGGCAGAGACGCGCCGCTATATCGAGCAGCATGGCCATGACGCTTCGGCCGATATCGGCCTTTCCGTGCTTTCGGCCTATGTCGCCTTCAATGCGGAGCAGGGCGATGTCAGCGAGGCACAGGCACTGCTGGACGATCTGCTCGTCGTCGCCGGCATCGGGCACAATATCCGGCCCGGCGGCAGCGAGGCGGTCAGTGCAGCCGAGATCGTCAGGCACGCGCGGATGGATTTCGTCTCCTTCATGGAGGCACGCCACAGCGTGCGCCAGTATGACAGCAACAGGACAGTCGCGTTCGAGAAGATCGAAAGATCCATCCGTGCGGCCCAGCAATCGCCTTCGAGCTGCAACCGACAGACATGCCGTGTCTACGCCTTCACCGAGAAGCCGTCGATCGCCCGCGTTCTCGCCCATCACGACGGCAATCGCGGCTTCGGCGAGCAGCTCGGCGGCGTATTCGTCGTGACGGTCGACCTGTCGCACTGGAACACGGTCGGCGAACGAAACCAGGGATGGGTGGACGGCGGCATGTTCGCCATGACGCTGGCGCTTGGCCTCCACGCCGAGGGACTAGGCGCCTGCATGCTGAACTGGAGTGCGGCGCGCGAGCAGGATATCAACATGCGGACCTGCGTCGGCATCCCCGACAACGAAATCATCATCACGCTGATCGGTTTCGGTGAGATGCGCGCGGATTTTCGCGTGCCGGTATCGGCCCGAAAGCCGATCGACATGGTCCTGACGCACGAACCACCGCTCCGGTAAGCCTCAATCGTCGAGCGATCGGCAGCGCTCGACACCATCGGCAAGATCGCCTTGAGGCCCAACGTCAGGACGAGGAGCCTGATGAAGATGGATACGCTCGCTCCAAGAGAAGCGGTTAGCCGGCAGCTTTATCATTGGCAGGCTGTGTGGTAGGAGCGGCTCATGACATCACTGATCGATTTTGATTGCCGAAGCTGCGGAGCCTGCTGCTCCTATTCGTCGACCTGGCCCAGATTTTCCACCGAAACAGAAGCTGCTCTCGATTTGCTGCCGGCGCAGTTCGTAGCCGCGAACGAGCAGGGAATGCGTTGCGACGGTGCGCGTTGCTCCGCACTGGTCGGTCGCGTCGGTTCGGAGACATCCTGTCAAGTGTACGATCTTCGGCCTGACGTCTGCCGCGCCTGCGTCCCAGGGGATGGCGCTTGCCTGACCGCGCGCGAGTTCTTCGGGATCGGCCAGCCAAGTTTGCCGCCCGGTCACATCGATGCGCATTTGCCAATCAACTGAGATGAGTGGCGCGGTCCCCCGCGCCAATGTTGGCTATGACGGCGATTGCGCGCTAGGCGCGGCACTTTAAAACCGACTGTGGCGATTCAACACCCGCGACCGACATGATCGATCCGGTGGTATCAAAGCAAATCTTCGAGGACTTGCCCAAAGTCTCGGCGTGGCGGGTAGCGCTGGCAGCGCTCAGATGACTACGCCGAGCGTTTCCAACAGCTCCTTCGTCAGCATTCGGCTCTGCTTGCTGTCTGAGGGTCCTGTCACGGCAAGGACAAATGACGGCAGCGCCTACAACACCTAGCAGCACAGTGATGCGTTCAAAATAGCTGCTACTGTTCTAACCGCTGGTCAATAAATCCTCTTGACTCTCCAAATGGGATACTTATTTAGATGAGTAATAACTCACTCAATTGAACTCGGTCATATGGCGCGTCCTCTAAGCGAAGAAAAACGGCAAGCCTTGCTTGAGGCGGCATGCGATTTTGTAGCCCGCTTGGGAACTGAGGCGTCGACCGCGAAGATTGCAAAGGCTGCGGGTGTGTCCGAGGGAACGCTGTTCACTTATTTTCCAACCAAGGACGATCTTCTCAATCAACTCTTCGTGTCGATCGAAATCGATCTGATGGAGCGGATGCTTGCTCCATATCCGGATGGGGACGCTCCTCGCCAAAGGCTAAGACGCGTGTGGGACCGTCTGGTGGATTGGGGATTGACCAATTCGACGGCTCGCAAGGCTGTCAGACAGCTCAAGGTTTCGGATCGGGTAACCGCGCAGAGCAGACAAAAAAGCAAAGCCATGGTCCACGATGCACGGGCAATCGTCGCAGCATGTCTTGCCGGACGTGCCGATCCTGAAAGGATTGACTTCTATATCGATACGGTCCTGTTCGGCCTTGCCGAAATCACGATCAATGCGATAACCGCCAACCCGAAACAGGACAAGAACATCCGACAGGCTGGTTTCGACCTGTTTTGGAAAGGTACCGCCACATAAAATTTGACTCATTATTGAGTGCCTAAACACTCATTTAAAAGGAAAGCGACATGGCTCATTCTATTGGTTTCACGGAAGCGAGTGTTCCCGACCAAACGGGAAAGACCTTCATCGTCACAGGTGCCAACGCAGGTATTGGCTTTGAAATCTCACAAGTGCTTGCTGCAAGAGGCGCTCGTGTCCTGCTGGCATGCCGGGAACGCACTAGGGCAGAGCAGGCAATAGCGCGGATCAGGCATATTACGCCAAAGGCTGATCTAGCCTGGTTGCCACTTGATCTGGGCGATCTCGACAACGTTCGAGCTGCGGCTGAAATTGCCGCGAGAGAACCGCGCATTGACGCGGTGATCAACAATGCAGGCATCATGAACCCACCCTTGACACGCACCGAGCAAGGCTTCGAGTCCCAGTTCGGCGTCAATCATCTTGGCGTTTTTGGGCTGACAACGTTGCTCTTGCCAAAGCTGGCAGAAACGCCGGGATCGCGTGTCGTCGTGACATCCAGCATTGCGCACCTGAAGGGGAGGATCGACTGGGACGACCTCAACGCCGAGAAAAGCTATAACAAGAACGGCCGCTACGGCGGCAGCAAGTTGGCAAACGCACTGTTTTTTTTCGAGTTGGATCGGCGCCTACGGTCTGCAGATTCTCCAGTTACGGCTGTCGGGTGCCATCCGGGCGTTGCGAGTACCAGTCTTGGGCGGCACATGGGGATCATCCAACTCGTGGGTCCGATCGTCGGTCTGCTCCTCAACAGCGCGGCCAAGGGGGCCTGGCCTGCGCTGCAGGCGGCGACAGGCAAGGTGATGCCGGGTGGTTACTACGGGCCAACCGGGTTTGGCGGAATTCGGGGTCCGTCCGGTGAGGCGAAACGTGCCCCCGATGCCCAGGATCCAACTCTGTCAAAGCGTCTCTGGGACGTCTCTATTGCGATGACCGGGATCGATCCGGGCTTGGCCCCCGCCTGATAGAAACACTAAGCCCGAAGCAGATGCTTCAAGCAGAAAGCAAGGGAAAAATCAGGGCCGAACTCACGGAGCCAAATCTATGATCGCCGAAGTTTTCGTCCCGCTGCACCTTTGGGGCACGCTTGCAAACAGCCATGTTCTTCCTCTCTCGAAGTAGTTCCATAAACTACGTTATGCGATCGATTGATGTTGGGGGGTACATTCTATTTCCAAGTGCGACATGCTTATAAAAACAATGGCTTCGCCTTGGAGATATATGCATGTCCCTTTGCTATTCGCAGCTCACCCTGCCTGATCGCAAGCGTCTTTTTCATCTTAGAGAACGCAAGGTTTCCGTCTCGGAGATTGCCCGCCAACTCGGTCGTCATCGTTCGACGATCTATCGCGAGCTTAAACGCAATACGTTCCAGGATCACGAATTTCCGGAATACAGCGGCTATTACAGCGGTATCGCCAACGACATGAGCAAGGAGCGCCGACGACGGCTGCGCAAACTCAGACGCCATCCGCATCTGCGCGATCTCGTCATCGACCGGCTGAAGGCGCATTGGTCACCTGAGCAGATCGCTGGCCGGCTTCTCGCCGATGGCGTCAGTCCTGTGCGCATTTGCCCGGAAACGATTTATCGTTTCATCTATTGCAAGGAATATTATCCGCTCGGGCTGTATCAGCACCTGCCGGAACGACGGCGCAGGCGTCGGCGCCGCGGCGCACGCAAACCGCGCGACGGCTTAATCCCGCTCGACTACAGAATCTCCCAACGACCTGATTTTATTGATGATCGATCACAGTTCGGGCATTGGGAGGGCGATCTCCTGATCTTCCGGCGTGAACTCGGAGAGACCAACGTCACCTCTCTCGTCGAGCGCAAGAGCCGCTATACGGTGATGATCAAGAACCGCAGCCGTCACTCGCGACCGATCATGGACAAGATCATCCATGCCTTCTCACCATTGCCGTCTTTTGCACGCCGAAGCTTCACCTTTGATCGCGGCACGGAGTTCTCCGCTTTCAGGGCTTTGGAAGATGGGATCGGCGCCAGGAGCTGGTTCTGCGATCCCAATTCGCCTTGGCAGAAAGGCGCTGTCGAGAACACCAACAAGCGCATTCGACGCTTCATGCCTGGCGATACGGATCTGTCCAATGTCGCTCAGAAGCAACTTGTCGACCTCGCCCATCAGCTGAATTCGCTGCCAAGAAAGTGCTTGGGCTACAAAACACCGGCCGAGGTCTTCATGGCGCATTTGCGTGAATGCGGCTGATCCCCTACCCTTCAAACGCCCATGTTGCACTTGGTGTAGATTCTCCAAGGGCTATTTAGTAATGCGACAGTTGGGCCAGTTAGAGATGCGACAGTCTCGCCTCTCGACGTTCTGGTCAATGCCAACGTTGGGAGCAAGGATGACGACCTTCAGCCTGGTCGAGACCATGAGCGGTCGGAGTCGTCATGCCCTGTTTGATCACCATGTCGCAGAAAGAATTGCATCGCCTCGAAGTCATTCAGAAGATCCGTGATCGACGCCTAAGTGTTGTCCAAGCCGCCGAGCTGCTTGGGCTCAGCCGACTACATTCTTGCACAATTGATGCTGCCGAGACATTCGGCCGAGCCCGTCTTGCTGCCCGCCCCTACTGGCAGCAAAGACTGACAATTCCCGGGAACGGCAGCATTGCCTGCCGTTCCCGGCACGCCTGCGGATTGGAGCGCCTGCTCGCTTGTTGGCCAGCAGGTGGAAAGATTCATCGTCGCTATCTGCGGCTGGATGCCTTAATCAGACGGATTCCCTTACGATCTGGCGAGTCCCTGCATGATCCAGGCGAGCATCCCGGTCTGCAACCGAACGTCTCGATGTCAAATATTGACATCGAGGTATGGATACACAACAATTCATTCAGAAATTTGAAGGAAGGTGCGGCATGACCAGCAGCCTGCATGTGAGCTTGCCCGATGAAATGCGCGCCTTTGTCGATATGCGCGCCAACGGGAAGAGCCAGTACACGACCCCGAGTGAATATGTGCGCGCCCTTATTCGCGAAGATATGGCACGCGAAGAAGACCGCCGCTATGCCATCCGATCACTGCTGCGGGCGGAAGGGGAATTCCGGCGCGGAGAAATGCTGCCCCTTTCGGCTCTTGATGCCGTCGACGCGGAACTGGATGAAGAACTGCGCTAGTGGCTCCACGCGTTCTCATCCTGCCGGCCGCACTTGATAACTATCGTTTGGCCGTCCGCGAAACGGCGCGCAAATGGTCCCCCGAACAGGCAAAGGCGTACGGCCGCCTGCTGCGGGCAGGATTTGAAGGCATCCCCGAAGCCTATGCCCGCGTGAGGACAAAGAGCGACGAGCGCGTCGGGAACTCACTCTTCCGATTGCACAAAGTCGAGCACCATTACGCCGTCTACATTGTCGCTGACGATGCAACCTTCGTCATTGCCGCGGTCTTACACGAGCGGATGGACATTCCCGCACAGCTGCGGGCAGTCGAACGATTGACCGACAGAGAGTATGAAACGTTGATGGGACACCCTCGGTCGAAGTCCTGAGGACGGTCGACCATGAGCAGCCCACCGGACACAATAGTCTGGCATGCGCGGCCTCTTCCCTCGTCTGCCTCCGCACGAGCAAAGCGGCGCTCGCGCGCCATCCCCGACGACGATGCCGGCCGGTATAAGCGAGAGATGTCGTCGTTTCCTAATTGACGCCGAGAAATTGCTTCAGCTCGGCCGTCTGCGGATTGGCGAAGACTTCCTCCGGCAGGCCTATTTCGTGAACGCGGCCCTGGTGCATAAAGACGACGCGACTGCAGACATCGCGGGCGAACTTCATCTCGTGCGTTACCATCAGAAGCGTCATTCCCTCGGCGGCAAGCTCGCGCACCACGGCCAGAACTTCGGCGACCAGTTCCGGATCGAGTGCGGAGGTAATCTCGTCGCAGAGAAGTGCGGTCGGCTGCATGGCGAGCGCGCGGGCGATGGCGACGCGCTGCTGCTGGCCGCCCGAGAGCTCGTCGGGATAGGCGTCGAACCTGTGGCCCAGCCCTACCCGCTCCAGCATCTTGCGGGCGGTCGCCTCGGCTTCGGCTTTCGGGGTCTTCTTGACCACGGTCTGCGACAGCATGACGTTGCCGCCGACGGTCAGGTGCGGGAAGAGGTTGAACTGCTGAAAGATCATGCCGACCTTGAGACGCAATGCCTTCAGATGCACTTCGTCATCGAGGAGCTGCGCGCCGGCCACGGAGATCGAGCCGTCGGTGATGGCCTCCAGGCCGTTGATGCAGCGAAGCAGGGTCGATTTGCCCGAACCGCTCTTCCCGATAATGGCGATGACTTCGCCGGCCTCCACATCGAGATTGATGCCTTTCAGCACCTCGGTGGTGCCAAAGCTCTTGCGGACTTCAGTGATTTCGATGAGCGACATTGAGCTTCCTTTCCAGGATCTGGCTGCTTTTTGACAAAGGCCAGCAGAGGGCGAAGTAGATGAGGGCGACGAGCCCGTAGACGGTGAAGGGCTGGAAGGTGGCATTGGTGACCACCGTGCCGGCTTTCGACAATTCGACAAAACCGATGATCGAGGTCAGCGCCGTTCCCTTGACGATTTGAACGGAGAAACCGACCGTGGGCGGTATGGCGACCCTCAGCGCCTGCGGGAGGATGACGTAGCGCATCTGCTGCAACCGCCCCATGCCGAGGCTGGCGGAGGCTTCCCATTGACCCCTCGCCACCGCTTCGACGCAGCCTCGCCAGATTTCGGCGAGGAAGGCGGCGCTCCACAGAGTGAGCGCCAATCCCGCAGCAAGCCAGGCCGGCACATCTATCCCGAAAAGGCCGAGACCGAAAAAAGCGATGAAGAGCTGCATCAGCAGCGGCGTGCCCTGGAAGAGCTCGATATAATATTTCGCAAGCGCCCTGAATGCCTTGCGCTTGCTAATGCGCAGGAAGAGCAGCCCCAGTCCGACCGCACCGCCGCCAATGAACGAGACGAGCGAAAGCAGGACCGTCCAGCGGGTGGCGAGCAGCAGGTTGCGCAGGATGTCCCAGAGTGTGAACTCGATCATCGCGCCGCCCTCCTCGGGAAAATGAACCCGCCGACCACCGCCAGCACCTGCCGGAGCAGGATCGCCAGCACAAGATAGATGGCTGTCGAGACGATGTAGGCCTCGAAGGCGCGGAAGGTTCGCGATTGTATGAAGTTCGCGGCAAAGGTCAGATCCTCGGCGGCGATCTGCGACACGACCGATGAGCCGAGCATGACGATGACGACTTGCGACGACAACGCCGGCCAGATGCGCTGCAGGGACGGCACGAGAACGACATGCCGGAAGGTTTCGAAGCGCGTCATGGCAAGGCTCTCGCCTGCCTCGAACTGGCCCTTCGGGGTTGCCTGGATTCCCGCGCGGATAATCTCGCAGCTATAGGCGCCGAGGTTGACGACCATCGCAAGGTTGGCGGCCGTCAGTTCGGAAAGCTTGAGGCCGAGCGACGGCAGACCGAAAAAGATGAAAAAGAGCTGGATGAGGAACGGTGTGTTGCGGATCAGTTCGACATAGGTCGCAACGACAGGCTTCAGCCAGGCCGGGCCGAGTGCGCGCACCCAGGCACAGAAAATGCCGAGCGAAATGCCGAGCACTCCGCCGATCGCGATGAGCTCCAGGGTGATCAGTATGCCCTTGATGATGTCAGGATAATATTCAAGCAGCCAGCCGAATTCGAAATGGTAACTCAAGGAATTGTCCCCTCTTGCGGTGACGGAGCGTCATGTCATCCCGCGCGCGGCGCGGGATGACATCCGTGAGACCGGGTTCCTTACAGATCCGACGGGAGATCGGCGCCGAGCCACTTCTGCGATATGGCGTTCAGCGCGCCATCGGTTTTGGCCGCAGCGATAATGCCGTTCACCTTCTCCAGAAGGGCTGCCTGTTCCTTGTTGAGACCGATGTAGCAGGGTGAGTTCTTGATGAGGAACTTCATCTCAGGGCGCTTGGGGGGATTTTTGGCGAGGATCGCAGCAGCCACGACGTTGCCGGTCGCAATGGTGTCGACCTGGCCAGACAGGAAGGCCGAGATAGTGCCGTTGTTGTCTTCGTAGCGCTTGATCGTCGCGTCGGCTGGCGCGATCTTCGTCAGCTCGAGATCTTCGACAGCGCCGCGCGTGACGCCGATGCTCTTGCCCGCGAGATCTTCCACCTTGGCGATCGAAACATCGGCCGGCGCGAACACGCCGTTGAAGAAGGGTGCGTAAGCTACGGAGAAATCGATCACCTTTTCGCGCTCGGCATTCTTGCCGAGGCTTGATATGACCAGATCGACCTTATTCGTCTGCAGATAGGGGACGCGATTGGCGCTGGTGACCGGCACGAGTTCGGTCTTGACGCCCAGCTTTTCGGCAATGAGATTGGCGACATCGATATCATAGCCCATCGGCGCCATATCGGTGCCGACACTGCCGAAGGGCGGAAAATCCTGCGGGACGGCGACACGCAGCGTACCGCGCGCCGTGATGTCGGCGAGAGCATCGGCGTGAGACGTGGAGCCGAAGCCAAAGGTTGCAGCCAGGGTCGCGATTGCGAAAAATACTCGTCTTGTCAGCATGTTTTAATTGCTCCTTTGAAGTTGCGGTTTTTTGGGTTTGACAGTTGGGCCGGAGGACACGGCCTTGGGAGGGAGTGACAGGGAACTGCGCAGCTCCGAGAGCGGATCCGGGCGCGTGGTCAGGTCGAGGCCCATTTCCACTTCGTCCAGATGTTCGACGGAGAGCTCCGCAGCCCTGACGAAATCGCCCGCTTGCATGGCCTCGAAGATGCGGCAGTGCCCATCATGGGACTGTGCTGCGTGAAATTCAGACTGATAGAGCATCGAAATAAGGATCGTCCGCGCGGTGAGATCGCGAAGGATATCGACGATGATGGCGTTACCGCTTAATTCTGCGATGCGGATGTGGAAATCACCCATCAAATAGGTCAGGCGCTGGCGGTCGCCCGCAGCCATTGCGGTCTTTTCCTCGTTCAAATGCGCGTCGAGAGCTTTGCGTCCCTCGTCCGTCAATACGCGCATGCTGCGCAGCAACCCGGCCTCGATGACACGCCGTGCCTCATAGACCGCGATCGCCTCTTCAGCGGACGGCTCGACGACAAACCAGCCTCGTCTTGGACTTACATGCACAATGCCGCGTGTTTCCAGGCGCATCATGGCTTCACGAACGCGGGTTCGAGACACGCTGAAGAGCGTTGCCAGCTGGTTTTCGCTGAGACGCGTCCCAGGCCGAATTTTGGCTGAAAGAATCCCGGAGACGATGGTCTCCTCGATGGTCTTCTGCGTGGTCTCAGATGTCTGGCTATCTTGCATACAAGACAGGAAAGCAAAGCTCGTGCCAAAATTCTGCGTTCAGGATTTCCAAGATGTCTCGGATCCCTCCCCCTGGAATTTGCACGCTGGGAATGCAAACTGAGCGCAAATTGAGCGAGCCCACAATGCCTTGCGAACCCAGATCAGCGTCGGCCGCCCAAAGCCGACAAAGCCCCTTCCCTACTTGCGGCTAGACCGGTTCGGCTTATATAGTCAGGATAGTCACTATAGTCAGGATAAAGCGAATGCAGCCATCACGACCAGAGGATAAAAGTTGGACCGTCGCCAGTGCGAAGGCCAAGCTGTCTGAGGTTATCGAACGCGCGCAAGCAACGCCGCAAACAATCATGCGCAATGGCAAACCAAGCGTCGTCGTCGTTTCGGCCGAGGAATGGCAGCGGAAGACCGCGCGCAAGGGCACCCTTGCAGAGTTTCTGATGCAATCGCCGCTGCGTGGCGCTGATCTGGACCTCGAACGGCAGCGCGACGAACCGCGTGATCTTCAGCTGTGAGACTTCTGCTGGACACTAATGTGCTTTCCGAGGTGACAAGGCCGCGTCCCGATGCACATGTCCTACAATGGCTGGACAGTCTCGACGAGGATCGCTCATTCATCAGCGTCGTATCGATCGCG
The DNA here is from genome assembly GCF_056406015.1 of Rhizobium sp. P1_E1. Lineage (NCBI taxonomy): Bacteria > Pseudomonadati > Pseudomonadota > Alphaproteobacteria > Hyphomicrobiales > Rhizobiaceae > Rhizobium > Rhizobium sp. P1_E1. The sequence continues at coordinate 23,768 of NZ_JBFUAY010000073.1, forward strand.
GAGATCCGGCGTGGTGTTGCATTGATGGAAAGCGGCCGGAAGCGCGACGCGCTGGCTGAATGGCTTGCCCAGGACCTGCCGCAGCGCTTCGAGCAGCGTGTCATCCCTGTGGATCAGCCGGTTGCGATAGCTTGGGGCGACTTGATGGGGCTCGCAAAGCGAAGCGGGCGCGGCTTGTSGTCAATGGATGGCCTGATTGCCGCCACCGCGATTGCTCACGATCTCACCCTCGCCACTCGCAATATAAAGGATTTCGAGGGCTTTGAGATCGAGCTTGTCGACCCTTGGACCGAGCGCCCGTGACGATCCGCAGAGCGGACCGTCACGGGATCATTCTTTAAGTTTTGTTGATGCAAATCGTTATCCCAAAACCGCTGCGCACTTTTGGGCGACATGCATTAGTTGAAACTCGAGGTTTTGAGGAATTCCGCCAGCCGTTCAGTCTTCGGATGCACGAACATGTCCTTCGGATCGCCCTCCTCGCAGATGACGCCCTGGTTCATGAAGATGACCCGTGACGAAACGTCGTAGGCAAAGCGCATCTCGTGCGTGACGAGCAGCATGGTCATGCCGTCGGCGGCAAGCCCCTTGATCACCTGGAGCACTTCGCCCACCAGTTCCGGGTCGAGCGCGGAGGTCACTTCATCGAACAGCATCAGCCTCGGCGACATGGCGATGGCGCGAGCAATTGCGACGCGCTGCTGCTGGCCGCCGGAAAGCTGTCCGGGATAGTGGTTCGCGCGGGCGGAAAGGCCGACACGATCGAGCCATTTTTCCGCGATTGCGCGCGCATCCGGCTTCGTCATTTTCTTCACCTTGACGAGGCCGAGCATGACGTTTTCAGCGGCGCTCATATGCGGGAAAAGATTGAACTGCTGAAACGCCATGCCGGTCAGCGCGCGTTGGCGTGCAATCTCCTTCTCGCTCTTGCGGCGCCGCGTTGCTCCTTCGGCGCGATAGCCAATCTCTTCGCCGTCGAGGCTGATCGTGCCGCCCTGGAATTCCTCGAGCATGTTGATGCAACGCAGCAAGGTGGTTTTTCCGGAGCCGGACGAGCCGATGATGGAAATGACTTCGCCTTCCTGCACGGCGCAATCGACGCCTTTGAGGACTTCGTGGATGCCGTAAGTCTTGCGCAGGCCCTGGATGTCGAGAATGGTCTTGGCCCTCGGGGTGTCTCCTCAGGATGGCAGGGCGGTCTTGCGCTCGACATATTTGCCGAAGTGCTCGATGCCGTAGTTGATGATGAAATAGAGACCACCGGCCAGGAAATAGAACTGGAGGCTCATGAAATTGCGGGAGATGATCTCCTGCGTGCGCAGGAGAAGCTCGGCGACGCCGATAACGGAGAGCAGCGTTGAGGCTTTCACCATCTCGGCCGCCGTATTCACCCAGGCCGGCAAACACTGGCGCATGGCCTGCGGCCATAGCACCGAGGTGAAGGTCTGGGTAAAGGTCAGGCCGATCGCCTTGGCGGCTTCGGTCTGCCCCTTGGGGATCGCCTGAAGCGCTCCGCGCACGATTTCGCCGACATGGGAGGAGCAGAAGATGGCAAGGGCAAGCACGCCGGCCGAGAACGGCCCGAGATCGAGGCCGACGGCGGCAGAGACATAGTAGCTTGCCAGCACCAGCACGAGCACCGGCGTGCCGCGGATGATATCCGTATAGGCGCGCACGGCCAGACGCAAAACAACGCCGCCATAGACGAGCGCCAGACCGACGAAAACGCCGAGTATGGAACCCGCGAGGATGGCCAACAGGGAGATCGACACGGTCACGCCGATGCCGTTCATGATGACGTAGCGGGCGATCCAGAGTTGTTCGAGAAAGGTGTGGGACATCCGGGTTTATCTCGGCAGGGCCAGACGGCGCTCGACGAAGCGCATTACGGCGGCGATGAGGAAACAGGTCGCGACATAAAGGGCTGAGGTGACCATCCAGGTCTCTATGACGCGGAAACTCTCGACATTGATCTTGCGGGCAGCAAAGGTCAGTTCCGGCACGGCGATGGCGGCGGCGAGCGAGGTGTCCTTGAAGAGCGAGATGATCGTCGAGGACAGCGATGGCAGCACGTTGCGCAGCATCAGCGGCGCGATGATGGAACTGCGGATCTGCATCCCCGTCAGGCCGATGGAAAGACCCGCTTCCGTCAGTCCTCTCGGAATTGACAGCAGCCCGGCGCGGAATACCTCGGCCAGATAGGCGCCGGAATAGAGGGATAGAACCAGGACGAAGCTTTTTATCTTGTCGAGGCGCAAACCCATCTGCGGCAGCGCGAAAAAGGCAAAAAGCACCAGGACGAGTATCGGTAGGTTGCGAATGACAGTGACATAGACCCGCGCCGGCACGATCGCAAAACGGCTTTTGGACGTCAGTGCGAAGGCCACGACCAAGCCGATCGCGGCCCCGATCAGGATCGAGATCACCGCAAGACCGAGGCTGAGTACAAGCCCGCTCAAAAGAAAATCGAAATTGCGCCAGACGGCGGCGAAATTCAACGTATAACCCATACGGGCCGCCCTTTCAGACCAGAGCATGATGCCGAAAAGTGTGAGCTCTTTTCGGACAACATCATGCTCTCACTCCTCAACTGAGAACAGGATTCAGATTTTAGGCCGACCCGGCCTGAAATCATCCTGCTAGTGGAGCGGGAGAAAAGTCCCGCTCCACAT
>NZ_JBFUAY010000074.1:0-26345 GCF_056406015.1 Rhizobium sp. P1_E1
CTGCAGGCGATGCTTGACCAGATCGACGTCGATTTCGATGTCTGGCTGGCCGACGAGGACCCTTCGGAGGAAACCAGGCGCTGGTGTGCGGCGCACGGCGTGCTGATCTCCACCCGAAAGGGCGTGGCGGAGTATCATCGCACCACCTGGCCGCGCCGGACGCGTTGCAAGGAAGGCAACCTCGCCTATTTCTACGACCATTTCGGCTATGCGCGCTACGATTTCGTCGCCCAGTTCGATGCCGACCATGTGCCGACGCCGACCTACCTCCGTGAAATCCTGCGCCCCTTCGCCGATCCTAAGATCGGCTATGTCTCCGCTCCCAGCATCTGCGATGCCAATGCCGGCGAAAGCTGGGCGGCGCGTGGCAGGCTCTATGCCGAGGCAAGCCTGCACGGTTCGCTGCAGACGGGTTACAATAATGGCTGGGCGCCTCTTTGCATCGGTTCCCATTATGCGGTTCGCACGGCGGCCCTTCGTCAGATCGGCGGCCTCGGCCCGGAACTTGCGGAAGACCATTCGACAACGCTGATGATGAATGCCGGCGGCTGGCGTGGCGTGCATGCCGTCGATGCGATCGCTCATGGCGACGGACCGGCAAACTTCACCGATCTCGTCGTCCAGGAATTCCAGTGGTCGCGCAGCCTCGTCACGATCCTGCTGCAACATTCCCGCCGTCACATCATGCACCTGCCCTGGCGACTGAGATTTCAGTTCGTGTTCTCGCAGCTGTGGTATCCGCTCTTCTCCGCCTTCATGGCCGTGATGTTCCTGCTGCCGGTTGCCGCCTTGATGACGGGCCAAGTCTTCGTCAATGTGACCTATCCGGATTTCCTGCTGCATTTTACGCCGATATCGGTCGTGCTGACGCTGTTTGCCTTCTTCTGGCGAGCCACGGGAACCTTCAGGCCGCACGATGCGAAACTGTTCGGCTGGGAAGGGCTCGCTTTTATCTTCCTGCGCTGGCCGTGGTCGCTTGCCGGCAGCCTCGCTGCGCTTCGCGACTATATCTTCGGCTCCTTCGTCGATTTCCGCATCACGCCGAAGGGAAGGCAGCAGCAGCGGTCTTTGCCGTTGCGCGTCATCGCGCCCTATATCGCGCTCGCCGGACTGTGCGCAGCCGCCATGGCACTGGCCAGTGAGGCCCCTGCCGCCCAAGGCTTTTATATTTTCGCGGCGATGAATCTCTCGATCTATCTGTCGCTGACGGTGCTGATCGTCATTCGCCATGCGATCGAGAACGATCTGCCGCGGCTGCCGCAATCACGCGGCCTGTGGCTTGCGACGGCTACGGGGCTTGCGATTTGCATCACCGGCGGCATGCAGGCGGGCAGCCATGGTCTGCATAGCCTCGAGGCCCTTTCCCACGGCCAGACGTTCATCAGTTTCAGCCAATCACAGTTTGCCGTAGCCGGTGCCGGTGTCGGCGGCGGCAAGACCAGGATCGTGAAGTTCCGCCTCAGATGGCATGGGTTCGGAAGCACGGGGCGGGACGAACAAGGTGTCTGAGCCGGCGGAACCGGCAAGTGTCGAGTAGGAGGATGTAATGAGTATCGGATCGAGACTATACGGAGCGGCCCTCGCTCTCAGCCTGTGTCTGCCCATGGCGGCACACGGCGCCGAGGTCGCCAAACAGAAAGCGCCGACGCCGGTCAGCGCCTATGAGCTCTATCGTATCTATGGCGACAAGACCTGGACCTGGAACACCGGCGGCGGCCGTTTCTTCGATGACGGCCGGCGATTTATCGCCTGGAGCAATGACAAGGGCAAGCCGTCCTTCGCCGAAGGCAGATGGGTGGTCGACGATCTCGGCCAGCTCTGCATGCGTGCCACCTGGACGAATGCCGAGGGTGCGGCCCGCGCCAGCACCTGTTTCGGTCACCGCAAGATCGGCAACACGATCTATCAGCGGCGCCAGCCGGACGGCAAGTGGTACGTCTTCCGTCATGCATCGGTGCTCCCGGATGACGAGTTCCGCAAGCTCGTTCCCGTCGATACGGTGAGCGCGAAGGCGCGCGAACTGAAGCAGGTCCTGCTGAGCCAGGAAATAGCCCGAAAAGGAGGGTGAAGCCATGAAGAAGCTAATGAAAAACAACCTCTCGACCACCGCGATTGCGCTGCTGTTGTTGTGTCTCGCGGATCTTCCCGGCCGAAGCGAAGTGCAATATGCGGGCATTGCGCCAAACCCGGCGGCGGCCGTGCAGACAATTATCGACAAGCGCCCCGTCCTTCATGCCGACGGCATCAAGTTCGGGGCCTACGATCCGCACGGCGATTTCGGCGCGCAGGCGAATGTCGCGACCGAAGCCCTGTTCCTGCCGTGGGAGGACGTCGACCTCGAAACGTTGCGCGTCGCCGATGCCTATGCGCTGGCTAGAGGCCGCAACCTGCTGATCACTGTGGAGCCATGGTCCTGGGACGTCGATTGGCGGCTCACCTCCGCACAGCTTCGCGCCAAGGTTTTGCGCGGTGACTACGATGTCAACATGCGTTCGATCGCGCATATGATATCCGAGCTGAAAAGCCCGGTGATCGTCCGCTGGGGACAGGAGATGGAGGACAAGTCAGGGCGGTTCTCATGGTCCGGCTGGAGCCCGCAGGACTATATCACGGCCTACAAGCGGATGATGGACATTGTCCGCCAGGAGGCGCCTGGCACAGAGCTCATGTGGTCGCCGAAGGGAGAGCCTGGCCTCCAGGCCTATTATCCCGGCGACGATTATGTCGATCTCGTCGGGCTCTCGGTCTTCGGTCTGCAGCGCTACGACGAGCTTGCCTACAATGAGCACCGGACGTTCTCGGAAGCATTGAAGCAGGGGTATGATCTCGTCGCCGGTTACGGAAAGCCCATCTGGGTGGCGGAGCTCGGCTATGAAGGCGGTGACGCCTATATCAGGCCGTGGATCGAAACTGCCACGTTGAAGCAGAGCGCCTTCCCGAATCTGCAGGAAGTCGTCTATTTCAACGACCGGGATGTGCACTCATGGCCGTTCGATCTTGGCCGGCCGGACTGGCGCGTKGTCGAAAACCTGGACAGCAACTGATAGTCCGGAAAACAGAGGCCTGAAAAACGGAGAGGCCCGCCTGGGTGTTGCGGGCCTCTCCTCATGTCGGGCGACCGATCATCCCTTGATCGTTGCCTTACCCTCTTCGATGAGCCGGGTCGCCGCATCGGCGGGCGATATCCGTTCGAAGGCGAGTTCGTCACAAATCGGGCGCAGCACGCGCTGGTCGAATTGTGTTGCGCCCATCGGCACCGGCGGCGGATACTCGCCGACTTGATCCTTGAGCAGGTTCACGTATTTGACCGTTTCCTGCTCCGTCGGGTTGAGCTGCGGCAGGATGGCTTCACGCACGGTAGGCGACATTGGCACGCCGCGTTCCACACCGAGAATCTTGCCGGCTTCGGGATCATTGACAAAGAAGCTGATGAACTTCGCGGCAGCTTCGCCCTGCTTGGTCGTAGCGCCCACACTCCAGATCAGTGCCGGACGGTAATAATGGCCGGATGGACCGCCCTTCTTTTCACGCGGCAGCGTGGTGATGCCAAGCTTGTTCTTGATGATCAGCTGATATCCGACCATCTGGTTTGAATAGGCCATGCCGATCACCGATTTGCCGAGACCAAGGCAATTGGTGTCGATCGTGTTTTGATCGAGGGTCTGCACGTCGGCAGCAACGGTGCCGCCCGCCTTACGCAGTTTCTCCCAGTAGTCGAACCATTCCCTGGCGTCGTCGGCCGTGAAGCCGAGCCCCGCGCTTTCCCTCGCAAAGAGGCTCTTGCCGCGCTGGCGCAGCCAGGCATCGAACACATAGTTGTAGCGCGCCGCATAGGGGCCGCCGCCCTTGCCGGAGGACTTGGCGAGTTCTACGGCGAGCTTGGCGTACTCATCCCAGGTGAGGTCGGGCGTCGGCAACGGGATGCCTGCCTTTTCGAATTCGACTGTGTCGAAGAACATCGAGAAGGAGTTGAGGCCGAGGCCAACACCATAGAGTTTGCCGTCAATGGTGGTCAGTTTCAGCATGTCGGCGCCGAAGGACTGAACGTCCAGCGCGGAGGGGACGAATTCATCGAGCGGCAGGCAGGCGCCGCGCTTCGAATAGTCTGAGATTGTTCCTGGCTCGAGTTGGAAGATGTCGGCGATCGAGCGGCCGGCCATCTGCGTTGCGAGTTTCGTCCAGTAGCCGTCGCCTGACAGCGATTCGCCGACGAGAGTGACGCCAGGCGTCTTCGACTGATAAAGCTTGGCAACATCGAGCGTACGCTTGGCACGGTCGTTGGACCCCCACCACATGGCACGCAGCTGTGCGTCTTCGGCAAAGGCCGGAATGGCGCTTCCGGCACCGAGGGCGAGACCGGCGGCCGCGCCGGCTGAACCCATCAGAAATGAACGGCGATTGACCTGCATGATATTCCTCCTTGTCCCAACTGCCCGCTGCCATCCTCCAACGGCATTATCGAGCACTTCGGCAAACAGATTACGCAAAAAAAAATTTATTGCAAGAAGCAACCATTTTCTTGCAAATTTGCATTATTTGCATAATGTTTGCCTATGAACGACCAAAAGATCAGACGGCCGCGTCAGGCCGATATAGCCACATTGGCCGGCGTTTCCGTTTCCACGGTGTCGCGCGTGCTCGCCAACGAACCTGGTATCAGCGAAACCGTCCGGCGCCAGATATTGAAGGTGGCAGCCGAGAACGGCTATCCCGTCAAACCGGCTTCCGAAGCCGTTGCCGGCGGGCTGGCGTTGATTGCCAGCGACGGCGTCACCGGCACTCTCAGCGTCTTCTATGAAGCGATCGTCGACGGCCTGCGCGCCGGCGCTGCGGAAGCGGGCATGCCCTTCGACGTCCGGCTGGTCCGCGAAGATCGTATCACCCCGGATGCCGTGCGCGACTATATGCAGACCGCGGGAGCTGAAGGTCTCTTTCTCGTCGGTATCGATCCGAACGAGACGTTGCGTGGCTGGCTGCAAGCCAGCATGACACCGACCGTTCTTGTCAACGGCACTGATCCAAGGATGCAGTTTGACGGCGTTTCGCCGGCTAATTTCTTTGGCGCCTACGAGGCCACCCGCCGGCTGACCGAGGCCGGCCATCGTCGGATCCTGCATCTGAGCGGCTCCCACCGCCACACGATCCGGGAGCGCGTGCGCGGCTTCGAGGCGGCGATCGCCGCCGTCCCCGGCGCAGAGGGCCGTCTCGTGTCCCTGACCCTTGACGGCAGCGCCAGCCGGGAGGCGCATGAACGCAYCGCCGCCGCACTTGCCGAGGATGCCGGTTTTACCGCCGCTTTCTGTATGAATGATTTTATCGCCGTTGGCGTGCTCGAAGCCGTCACCGAGGCCGGGCTGCGTGTGCCGGAGGATTTCGCGATTGTCGGTTTCGACGATCTGCCCTGCGCGCTGATGACAAGTCCGCAGCTTTCCACCATGCGCGTCGACCGCGCTGCCCTCGGGCGCGAAGCCGTTTCGCTGATGCTGTCCCGCTTCCGCAACAGGACGGCCGCTGCGCGCCATATCTGCCAGGCGGTCATTCCCATTCCGGGAGGAACCGTTCCGAACATCGAAAACCCGTGAGTGATGCCGATGACCTATGATCCCGCCAGCGCCAACCCGCTCGCAGGCAATCCGCTGGAAACCCGCGCCGATATGAGCCGTGCGCTGCTTGCGCTCTTTGATCCGCTGCTTGCCTGTTTCTCGAACGGCAATGCCCGCGTCACCCTCAATGGCGGCGGCGCTCATTTCGACCGGGCGGCGGCCGATCTCGAAGGGTTCGCCCGCCCGCTCTGGGGATTGGCGCCGCTTGGCGCAGGCAAGGGCGACTTCGCCCATTGGCATCGTTTCGCCGAAGGTCTCGCAAACGGCACCGATCCCGCCCATCCGGAATATTGGGGAACGGTCAACGGCCGCGATCAGCGGATGGTCGAGCTTGCCGCTCTCGGTTTTGCCCTGGCACTGGTGCCCGAAAAAATCTGGGAACCGCTCGATGCGCGCGCCCGCAGCAATGTCGTCGCCTATCTCAAGCATGTCAGGCAGTTCGATTATGCCGACAACAATTGGAAATTCTTCCGGATCTTCGTCGATATCGCGCTCGATCGTCTCGGCGCCGATTTCGACCGCAGCCTGACGCGGCAATATCTTGAGGAGCTCGAAGGCTTTTATATCGGCGACGGCTGGTATCGCGACGGAAACGTGCGCCGTATCGACCACTACATTCCCTTCGCCATGCATTTCTATGGCCTGATCTATTCGAAGCTCGTCGATGACGATTATGCAAAGCGCTACCGCGAGCGCGCGGTCCTCTTCGCCCGGGATTTCCGGCACTGGTTTGCCGCTGACGGGGCGACGATCCCCTTCGGCCGCAGCCTGACCTATCGTTTTGCCTGCGCCGGCTTCTGGTCGGCGCTCGCCTTTGCCGATGTCGAGGCTCTGCCCTGGGGCGAGGTCAAGCATCTCTGCCTGCAGCATCTGCGCTGGTGGAAGGACAAGCCGATTGCCGATCGCGACGGCGTGCTGTCGATCGGCTTCGGCTATCCGAACCTGCTGATGTCGGAGAGTTACAATTCCGCCGGCTCGCCCTACTGGGCCTTCAAGGCCTTCCTGCCGCTGGCGATCGCTGAGGATCACCCATTCTGGACGGCGAAGGAAAAAGTGCCGGAGCAGGCGCCTGACATCGTTCCCCAGCGTCATCCCGGCATGGTGATCATGCGGGCGGGCGGCGATGTCGTGGCGCTGTCTTCCGGCCAGGAAAACCTGCAGATGCGGTGCGGCACGGAAAAATATGCGAAGTTTGCTTATTCCGCTCGATACGGCTTCAGTGTCGAGGCCGATGAGCGTGCCTTTGCGCTTGCCGCCTTCGATTCAGCGCTTGCCTTCAGCGATGACGGCCTTCACTACCGCGTGCGCGAAACGAACGAGGAAGCCAGGCTCGCAGGTGACGTGCTCTATGCGAAGTGGTCGCCTTTCCCAGATGTCGACGTCGAAACCTGGCTCGTGCCGGCCGCACCCTGGCACATCCGCCTCCACCGGATCAGGACAAGCCGGCCGTTGCGGATTGCCGAAGGCGGATTTGCCATCGGCCGCCGGGATTTCGAGCTGGATACGCTATCCGCGTCGAATGGGGTTGCCTATGCGATCGGCGAAGCCGATTTCACCGGCATTCTCGATCTCGGCTCTTCGGTCAAACGTTCGGGGCTTGTCCAGAAGGCAATGCCCAACACCAATGTGATCGTCGCGAAAACCCTCGTGCCGCAGCTGCGCGGGCAGATTCCGGCCGGTGAAACCATCCTGGTGACGGCAGTGCTGGCACTTGACGATCCCGCTGCTGTCTCGTCTGTCTGGACGAACCCGCCGAAAGCGCCTGACATTGCAGCGCTGGAGGCCCTGGTGAAGGAAAAGGGCGTGACAGTCAGCGCCATCGAAGCGCCGGGACAGATGCCATGAGCCAGCCGGCCATCGTCTTTGCCATGCAACCGTCGCGCACGGAGCATGTGCTGCCGGATGAGGTCCTGCGCCGGCTGAGTGGCATCGGTCGCCTGCTGGATCCCAAACCGCTGCAGCGCTTCGACGACGAGCGTGCGAGACGTCTGCTGGCCCAAGCCGAAATCCTGATCACCGGCTGGGGCGGGCCCTATGTCGGGCCCGAAATCCTCGCCGCGGCGCCGCATCTTAAGCTCATCGTCCATGCGGCGGGCACGGTCAAAGGCGTCATAGACGACGCCATCTTCGAAGCCGGTATCCCGGTCAGCCATTCGGCCGAGGCCAATGCCGTGCCGGTGGCCGAATTCACGCTGGCGGCGATCATCTTCGCCGGCAAGCGCGTTTTCCGTTTCCGCGATCTCTACGTCGCCGACCGAAACCGCAACCGCACCCATCCGATGCAGCGCGAAGCGATCGGAAATTACCGCCGCACCGTCGGCATCGTCGGCGCTTCGCGCATCGGCCGGCGCGTCATCGAGCTCTTGAAACCCTTTGATTATAGACTGCTGCTCGCCGATCCGACGCTTGATGCCGCCGAGGCAGCCGGCCTCGGAACGGAAAAGGTCGATCTCGACGAACTGATGCGGCAAGCGGACATCGTTTCCCTGCATGCGCCGTCGCTGCCGTCGACGCGGCATATGATCGATGCGCGAAGGCTGTCGCTGATGAAGGACGGCGCGACGCTCGTCAACACGGCGCGCGGCATTCTCATCGATGAGGCCGCGCTGCTTTCGGCGCTCAAGACCGGCCGTATCGACGCGGTCCTCGATGTCACCGATCCGGAGATCCCGGAGGCGGGTTCTGCTTTCTACGATCTGCCGAACGTCTTTCTGACACCGCATATTGCCGGCGCTATTGGATTGGAACGGGCGCGCCTCGGCGAGATGGCAGTGGACGAGATCGAGCGCTTCGTGACCGGTCAGCCGCTGCTCTACCAGATCCATCAGGCTAATCTCGAAAACATCGCCTGAGGCGCGTCGAGCGGCCTAGAGTTCGGAATTGTGTAAAACAAAGAGATAGAGCATTTCCGTGATTCGGAGAAAAACGGAAACCCTCTAGGCAACAGGCATCAGCGCGACGTCCTCAGCGAATTTGGCGAACCGTCATTGGCAAGTTCGGGCATGAGATCGGCAATGTTGACCACCTTGCCGGTGCGCGAACTGGTGAGCGCGGCAATGCCGCAAAGCACGGACATGGCGCCCGCCCGCGTGCCGGCGCGCTGGGCGAGCCTGTCTTCAATATCGGGTTTGAAGATCATATTGCGCATCCGGTCGTCGCCGCCGTAGTGGCCGCCTGTGAAATGCGGAACGACGATGCGCTCCACCGCCTCTTTGCCGTTCGGGAAATTGCGGATGAGGAGGATGGTGTCCTCCTTCGGCTCTTCCCAGGGCTGGGCCTCATATTGACGAAGCTCGATGCGCCCTTTGGTGCCGTTGAAGGCAAGGTGGTGGCCTTCGATCGGTTGGAAAGTGTTCAGCGAATAAGAGACATGGACGTTGTTGCGGTAACGGAGCGACACCACCATCGTATCAGGAATGTCGATGTCCTCGCGGAAGACGCAGCCGTCTCTGAAGTAGCCGTCGATCTTCGAGGGATCCTCGTAGAGTGAATCGAGGAAGGGATCGGCCTCGAGATCGAGGTAGTAGTCGCATTCATGCGTGTGCGGACAGAGCTTGCAGCGCGGGCCGCGGAACGGGCCCTTGCGACCGTAATTCTGCAGGTCGGCGAAGGAGGTGACGGCGTCGGGATCGCTGTCGAGATACCAATTCAGCAGATCGAAATGATGGGTCGCCTTGTGGACGAACAGACTGCCGGAATTTTCCGTATAGGCATGCCAGCGGCGGAAGTAGTCGGCGCCGTGCTTGGTGTTCAGATACCAGTGGAAGTCGACCGAGGTGACCCGGCCGATTTCGCCGGCATTGAGCAGTTCCTTGATCTTCGCAGCCGTCGGCGCATAGCGATAGTTGAAGGACACGTCGACCCGGCGACCCGTGCGCTTTTCGGCATCCAGAATCCGGCGAATCTTTTCGACCGAGGTCGTCATTGGCTTTTCGGTAATGACGTCGATGCCGGACTCCAGCGCCCGCACGACAATGTCGTCATGCGTATGGTCGGGCGTACAGACGATGACCAGATCCGGCTTCTGCTCGTTGAGCATCGAATCGATGTTTTCGTAGAGCGGTGCATTGCTGCCGATCATGTTACGCGCGCGTTCCCCGCGCAGCGAATTCTTCTCGACGATCGCGGTCAGGTCGACATGCTCGCGCCAGCCGGCAAGCAGATCCTTGCCCCACATGGTGGTGCCGCGGTTTCCCGTACCGATCAGGGCAAAACGGCGTTTTTCCATCGAATGATCCTCCTGCATGCGTGATGAAACAAATACTGAAAATCAGGCCTAAAGCGCGTCGCGATCTTTCAGATTCGCGTGGCCCGCGCTTCAGGGTCTTTGGTTTTTCGCACATCATGGTCGCAAAACCGCTGCACACTTTTGTGCGACATGCTTTAGCAGCAGCTCCTGAAGCGCTCGACGCAGGTGGCGATCACTTCCTCGGCCGGGCGTTTCCACCAGTTTTCGGCCGAAAAGATCTCCACCTCCTGCGCGCCGAAGAAACCGGCGGTCTCCACCATCCGTCTTATGCCTTTGAGGTCGATCACACCATCGCCCATCATGCCGCGGTCGAGCAGCATGTCCTTTGTCGGCACCAGCCAGTCGCAGATGTGATGGGCAAAGATGCGTTTCATGCGCCCGGCGCGGGCAATCTGGTTGGCAAGATCGGGGTCCCACCAGACGTGATAGACATCGACAGCAACGCCGACATGCTCCCCGAGCTGCTCGCACATGTCGAGCGCCTGGCCGAGTGTATTCACGCAGGCACGGTCGGCGGCATACATTGGATGCAGCGGCTCGATAGCGAGCTTTACACCCGAGGCCTGCGCATGCGGCAGCACGGCGGCGATGCCGTCGAACACCATCCGGCGGGCGGCGACGATGTCCTTCGAACTGCCCGGCAGGCCGCCGACGACGAGCACGAGGCAATCGGCTGAAAATGCCGCCGCTTCGTCGATGGCACGCCTGTTGTCGTCGAGATTTTTCTGCCAGTCGGCATCGTTTGCCGCCGGGAAGAAGCCGCCGCGGCAAAGCCCGGTCAGCTTGATGCCGTTGGATTTGACGATACGCACCGCTTCATCGAGCCCGACCTTGGCAACCTGGTCGCGCCAGGGCGCGATCGCGGTGATGCCGTGTTTCAGGCAGATATCGACGGCCTGGGCAAAGCCGCACTGTTCGCGGATCGTCGCCAGATTGATCGAAAGCCCTTCGACCTGCATGTCATTCTCCTCCCATCACCTCAGCGCTTCAGTTGACGCCGTGGACGGCGAGCACTTGACGCATGCGGCTTGCAGCAAGTTCGGGATCTGCCAGAACCCGTGCCTTGTCGGCCAGGCGGAAGAGTTCGGCCAGATGCGTCAGCGAGCGGGTGCTCTGCTGGCCGCCGACCATGACGAAATGGTCCTGCAGGCCGTTGAGATAGGCGAGGAAGACGACGCCGGTCTTGTAGAAGCGGGTCGGCGCCTTGAAGATGTGGCGCGACAGGGGCACGGTCGGCTCCAGCAGGTCGAAGAATTCATGGTTGCTCTTGCGGCCGAGCGCTTCTAGGGCTGCCGAGGCTGCCGGCGCGATCGCATCGAAAATGCCGAGCAGCGCGTCGGAATGGCCTTCTTCGTCGCCGGCAATCAGTTCGGCATAGTTGAAATCGTCGCCCGTATACATACGCACGCCGTTCGGCAGCCGGCGGCGCATCGCCACTTCCTTCTCCTTGGAGAGCAGCGAGATCTTGATGCCGTCGACCTTGTCGGCATGGGCTTCGATCACCTCAAGGCAGGTGGACATGGCTTGGATATGATCACCATTGCCCCAATAACCCTCGAGCGCCGGATCGAACATTTCGCCGAGCCAATGGATGATGACGGGTTCCCTGACCTGGCGGAGGATGCGGTCATAGACGCTTACATAGTCGTCCGGTCCTTTGGCGGCGGCGGCAAGCGCCCGGCTCGCCATCAGGATGATGCGGCCGCCGGCCGCCTCCACCGTTTCGATCTGCTCCTCATAGGCTCTGAGGATCGTGTCGATAGTGACGTCAGGTCCCGGCGTCAGATGGTCGGTGCCGGCGCCGCAGGCGATCAGCGCGTCCTTGCGGCCGGCCGCCTCACTGAGCGCCCGCCGGATGAGGTCGCGCGCATCCGGCCAGCCGAGGCCCATGCCGCGCTGCGCCGTATCCATCGCTTCGGCAACGCCGAGGCCGAGATCCCAGAGCCGATGGCGGAAGGCGAGCGTCCGCTCCCAATCGATCGCCGGTGTCAGCCACGGATCGTTGTCGGCGAGCGGATCGGCGACGACATGGGCCGCGGCAAAGGCGATGCGTGGAAAGGCCTTGGCGTCGCGCTTGGCGAGCGCGATCGGCGTGCCTGTCAGCGTGTAGGGAACGATCTTGCCGTCAAGAGGGAGATTGATCGTCGTCACGGCTCAGAACTCCAGTGCGGGAACATCGAGCCAGCGGCGCTCGGCCCATGATTTCAGGCCGAGTTCGGCAAGCTGTACGCCCTTGGCGCCGGCTTCCAGGCCATAGGGCCACGGCGCATCTTCGACGACATGGCGGATGAACATTTCCCACTGGGCCTTGAAGCCGTTGTCGAATGGCTGCGTGTCAGGAACCTCGTCCCAGGTCTTGTAGAAGTCGATCGTTTGCGGCTGGTCCGGGTTCCAGACTGGCTTCGGCGTGTTGACGCGGTGCTGGCTCCAGCATTTCGTCAGGCCGGCGACGGCCGAACCATGTGTGCCGTCGACCTGGAAGGTGACGAGGTCGTCGCGGCGGACGCGAACGGCCCAGGAGGAATTGATCTGCGCGATCGCGCCGCCTTCGAGCTCGAAGGTCGCATAGGCCGCATCGTCCGTGTCGCAATCATAGGGCTTGCCCTGCTCGTCGATGCGCTGGCCGATATGAGTGGCGCCGAGGCAGGAGACAGCCTTGACCTCCCCGAACAGATTGTCGAGCACGTAGCGCCAGTGGCAGAGCATGTCGAGAATGATGCCGCCGCCGTCGCCTTTACGGTAGTTCCAGGACGGGCGCTGAGCCGGCACGCCCCAATCGCCTTCGAAAACCCAGTAGCCGAATTCGCCGCGCACCGAGAGGATCTTGCCGAAGAAGCCGGAATCCCTGAGCAGCGCCAGCTTGCGCAGGCCGGGCAGGAAGAGCTTGTCCTGCACGACGCCGTGCTTGAGGCCGGAGCCGCGCGCCTTGCGCGCAAGGTCGAGTGCCACCTGCAGATCGTCGGAGATCGGCTTTTCGCAATAGACATGCTTGCCGGCATCGAGCGCCTTGGACAGCAGCTCGGCTCGCATCAGCGTCGTGCCTGCGTCGAAGAAGATCGTGTCGTCGGGATTGGCAAGAGCCGCATCGAGATCGGTCGACCAGCGCTTGATGCCGTGCTTCTTCGCCAGCTCGTCCATCTTGGCGCCGTTGCGGCCGACGATGATCGGGTCGATCTCGAGTTTCTCGCCCGATTTGAGCGTGATGCCGCCCTGGTCGCGGAAAGCGAGAATCGAACGCACCAGGTGCTGATTGTACCCCATGCGGCCGGTGACGCCGTGCAAGATGATCCCCAAGCGTGCCATTTTTTCCTCCCAGCAATCTTTTGCGGCGGGAGCGGGCATCCTGGCCCGGCCCTCCCAAGCCGGTAACTAAACAGTTACTTGATGGCAGAAGATCGGAGCGGCTGTCAAGAGTCAAATCCGATTTTCGAGATCAGGAAAGGCTCTAGCGCTTGATCGAGGCGAGCGTGACGTGGACGATATGCCTCTCCCAGGCATTGAGATGGGTCGGCTCGATCAGGTCGCGGCCGAAGATCGTCGACAGCGTGTACTGGTTGGAAAGGTAGAAATAACCGAGCGAGGCGATCGTCAGGTAGACATGCAGGGGATCGGCGGTCTGGATGAAGACGCCCTGCTTCTTTCCCTGCTCGAGCACTTGAGAAAGCTCGCCGATCAAATGTGAATGCAGTTCCTTGAGCCGGACGGACTGACGCAGCCAGCGGGCGCGATGCAGATTTTCCGTGCCGAGCAGGCTGAGAAATTCCGGATGCTGGAGAAAATAACGCCAGGTGAAGAGTGCCAGTTCGCCGATGCCTTCCTCCGGGCTGCGGTCGCCGATATGAAGCGCGCGCTCGGCGGTGCGGATGCCGACATAGGCTTCTTCGAGCACCTTGAGGTAGAGCTGCTCCTTGTCGCCGAAATAATGATAGAGCATCCGCTTGTTGGTGCCAGCGCGCTCGGCGATCGCATCGACGCGAGCCCCACCCATGCCGTTTTCAGCGAATTCCCGGGTTGCCGCTTCGAGGATCGCAGCGCGTGTCCGCTCCGGATCGCGGTGGGCCGTCCGTTCCGCGACCGGGCGTCGAGACCGTTTCTTTGCCCCCTTCTCCCCGCTGTCGTTCATCTCTCCACCTCCGTCTTCACATGTTGCGCTCATAAGCCTTCGGTGCGAAATTGTAAAAACCGAATTTGAACGGCCCGCGAGCGACACCGCTTGACACGCTCGCCGCTTTGCCCGTAGCTTGTAACCAATTAGTTATTTATGCAAGGGTAACTAGGTTCGGAAGCGTGTGGAGGCGCTTCCCTTTGGAGGAGGAAAAAATGAGCCTACGTGTAAGCAGACGTAATTTCGTTGCGGGAGGAGCGACGCTTCTTTCGCTCTCGGCGCTGGGAACCAGCGCTTTGGCACAGGAAACGCGCCTGCGTCTCCTGTGGTGGGGTTCGCAGCCGCGCGCCGATCGCACCAACAAGGTATCGCAGCTCTATCAGACGAAGAAGCCGGGCACGTCGATCACCGGCGAATTCCTCGGCTGGGGCGACTACTGGCCGCGCCTTGCGACCCAGGTCGCCGGCCGCAACGCGCCCGATGTCATCCAGATGGACTATCGCTATATCGTCCAGTATGCGCGGCGCGGCGCGCTCGCCCCGCTCGAATCCTATATGCCGGCCAAGCTCAACCTCGACGATTTCGACAAGGCGCAGATCGAAGGCGGCAGTGTCGACGGCCACCTCTACGGCGTCAGCCTCGGGGCGAATTCGGCGGCCACGGTCCTGAACACCACTGCCTTCAAGGAGGCCGGCGTCGATCTGCCGACCCAGGCAACCACCTGGGAAGAATTCGGCCGCATCGGTGCGGAGATCACCAAGGCGGGCAAACGCAAGGGCATGTTCGGCATGGCCGACGGCAGCGGCGGTGAACCACTGTTCGAAAATTGGCTGCGTCAGCGCGGCAAGGCGCTTTATACCGCCGACGGCAAGATCGCCTTCGGCGTGGACGATGCCTCGGAATGGTACGACATGTGGGCCAAGTTCCGGGCTGCCGGCGCCTGCGTTCCTGCCGATGTCCAGGCCCTCGATAAGAACGATATCGAAACCAACACGGTATCGCTCGGCAAGTCGGCCGCTGGTTTCGCCCATTCCAACCAGTTCGTCGCCTATCAGGCAATGAACAAGGACAAGCTGGCGCTGACCAACTACATGCGGGTCAAGGCGGATTCGAAGGGCGGCCACTACCGCAAGCCGTCGATGTTCTTCTCGGTCTCAGCCCAGTCGAAAGCCGTGGACCTGGCCGTGGACTACGTCAATTTCTTCGTCAAGGACCCCGAGGCAGCGCTGCTTCTGGATGTCGAACGCGGCATTCCGGAATCGAGCGCCATGCGTGAGGTCGTCGCGGCGAAGCTCGACGAGAACGGCAAGATTGCGCTGGCCTATGTCAGCGGCCTTGGCGAACTCGCCGGCAAATTGCCGCCGCCACCGCCCGCCGGCGCCGGTGAAGGCGAGCTGACCCTACGCAACATCGCCGAACAAGTGGCCTTTGGACAGGTATCTCCTTCCGATGGCGGCAAACAGCTTGTCGATGAAATCACGCAGATTCTCGCACGAGGCTGATCCCGTATGAGCAATGCGATGCGCACGCCCGCAGGGGCCATAAATGTGGAAAGATATCAGGGGGCCGTGGCCGAAGGACGCTTCAGGCGTCTCTGGAATGCCAATGCTCCCGGCTATCTCTTCCTTCTTCCGTGGCTCATCGGCTTTTTCGGGCTGACGCTCGGGCCGGCCCTGATTTCGCTCTACCTCTCCTTCACCGACTTCGACATGCTGCAGTCGCCGAGGTGGGTGGGAATGGCGAATTATGTGCGCATCGCCACGGCCGATCCGAAATTCTCGGCCGCCATGCACGTCACCCTGACTTATGTCGTCTTCTCGGTGCCGTTCAAACTGACCTTCGCCTTGCTGGTCGCCATGGCCCTGAACCGCGGCCTGCGTGGGCTGTCGATCTACCGCGCCATCTTCTATCTCCCCTCATTGCTGGGCGGCAGCGTGGCGATCGCCGTGCTCTGGCGTCAGCTTTTCGCCAGCGATGGCCTCGTCAATGCCGCACTCTCGCATTTCGGCATCGAAGGCCCAAGCTGGATCTCGCATCCGAACTATTCGATCTACACGCTGGTGGCTCTGTCCGTCTGGCAGTTCGGCTCGCCGATGATTATTTTCCTGGCCGGCCTGCGCCAGATCCCGCAGGATATGTATGAGGCCGCCAGCCTCGACGGCGCCTCGAAGTTCCGGCAATTCTACAAGATCACGCTGCCACTTCTGACCCCGGTGATCTTCTTCAACGCCGTCGTCCAGACGATTGAAGCCTTCAAGGCATTCACACCAGCCTTCATCATCTCCGGCGGCACGGGCGGTCCGATCAATTCGACGCTCTTCTACACGCTCTACCTCTATCAGGAAGCCTTCGGCAATTTCCGCATGGGCTACGCCTCGGCACTCGCCTGGATCCTGGTGGTGATCATCGCGATCTTCACCGCCTTCTCCTTCCTGACCTCACGTTATTGGGTGCACTACGATGACTGAGATGACCGCTTCCGTCACTGCGGCCAGGCCGCCATCCGACATCACCAAACGCAGCCTGCCGGCGTCGCTCATCATCCACGCCCTGCTGATCGCCGCTTCACTTCTCATGCTCTATCCGCTGTTGTGGATGGTTTCGGCATCGGTAAGGCCGGAAAACGAGATCTTCTCGTCGACCTCGCTCATCCCGTCGTCGATCGATCTCTCCTCCTATGCGCGCGGTTGGGTCGGTCTCGATGTCAGCTTCGGCCGGTTCTTCTGGAATTCGCTCGTCATTTCGCTGCTGGTGGTGACGGGTAATGTCATCGCCTGTTCGCTGACCGCCTTCGCCTTCGCGCGGCTGCGTTTTGCCGGCCGGAACTTCTGGTTCGCGATCATGCTCGGCACGTTGATGATCCCCTACCATGTGACGCTGATCCCGCAATATGTACTCTTCCTCAACCTCGGCTGGGTGAACACCATCCTGCCGCTTGTTGTGCCGAAGTTCCTGGCAAGCGATGCCTTCTTCATCTTCCTCATGGTGCAGTTCTTCCGCGGCATCCCGCGCGAACTCGATGAGGCGGCGATGATGGATGGCTGCAGCGCTTGGCGCATCTATTGGAAGATCATGCTGCCGCTATCGCTGCCGGTTTTGGCAACGGCCGCCATCTTCTCCTTCATCTGGACCTGGGACGATTTCTTCGGTCCGCTGATCTACCTGAACGATATGAACACCTACACGATCCAGCTCGGCCTGCGCACTTTCGTGGATTCCACCAGTGCATCGGATTGGGGCGGTTTGTTCGCCATGTCGACCCTGACGCTCGTGCCGGTCTTCTTCTTCTTCCTGTTCTTCCAGCGCCTGCTGATCGAGGGCATCGCCACAACGGGCATGAAGCGTTGATGGCGATAACGGGAAAGAGCGACATGAGCATCAGGACGGTCGCGATCGTTGGTTGCGGTATCGGCCGCTCCCATATCGTCGAGGGTTACCTGCCGCATTCCGACAAGTTCAAGGTCGTGGCGATCTGCGACCTGAACGAGCAGCGCATGGCAGCGGTCGGCGACGAGTTCGGCATCGAACGACGCACGACTTCCTTCGCGGAACTGCTGGCCGACGACACGATCGACATCATCGATATCTGCACTCCTCCCGGCATCCATCTGGAACAGGTGGTCGCAGCCCTGGCTGCCGGTAAACATGTCGTCTGCGAAAAGCCGCTGACGGGCTCGCTTGCCGCTGTCGATACCATCATGGCAGCGGAAAAGACCGCCAAAGGCGTGCTGATGCCGATCTTCCAGTACCGTTACGGCGACGGCATCCAGAAGGCCAAGCGGATCATCGACGCCGGTATTGCCGGCAAGCCCTATACCGCTTCGGTCGAAACCTTCTGGCTGCGCAAGCCGGAATATTACGCCGTGCCCTGGCGCGGCAAATGGGCGACGGAGCTCGGCGGCGTTCTCGTCACCCATGCGCTGCATCTGCACGACATGCTGATGCATCTGATGGGGCCTGCGGCAAGGGTCTTCGGCCGCGTCGCCACCCGTGTCAACGATATCGAGGTCGAGGATTGTGCCTCCGCCAGCCTGCTGATGGAAAACGGCGCCTTTGTCTCGCTTTCCTGCACCCTTGGTTCGCAGGAGCAGATTAGCCGGCTCAGGCTGCATTTCGAGAATGTCACTTTCGAAAGCAGCCACGAGCCCTATACGCCAGGTAAGGATCCCTGGAAGATCATCGCCGCGAATGACGACGTCCGGGAACAGATCGACAAGGTGGTTGGCAACTGGCAGCCGGTTGCGCCGCGTTTCACCACCCAGATGGGCCAGTTCCACGCCTTCCTCAGCGGCCATGCGCCGCTGCCGGTGACGACGGTGGATGCCCGCCGTGCACTGGAACTCGTCACCGCCATCTACCAGTCTTCCGACAGCGGCGCTGACGTGCCGCTGCCGGTCGGCCCCGACAGTCCGAAATACGCCGATTGGCGCGCAAGAACGAAGTAACCGACAAAATAAAAAGAGAGGGTTTTGAGAAGATGGCAACCAGTGTCGTTCTTCAGAAGGTCGAGAAGCGCTACGGCGCGATGGATGTGATCCATGGCATCGACCTGACGATCGATCCCGGCGAATTCGTCGTTTTTGTCGGCCCCTCCGGCTGCGGAAAATCGACCCTTCTGCGCATGATTGCCGGCCTTGAGGAGATTTCGGGCGGCGCGCTGCTGCTCGACAGCGAGCGCATGAACGAGGTGGCGCCGGCCAAGCGCGGCATCGCCATGGTCTTCCAGTCCTATGCGCTCTATCCCCATATGTCGGTTTACAAGAACCTCGCCTTCGGCCTGGAGACGGCGGGTTACAAGAAGGCCGATATCCAGCCGAAAGTGAAGCGCGCCGCCGAGATCCTGCAGATCGAGAAGCTGTTGGAGCGCAAGCCGAAGGCGCTCTCCGGCGGCCAGCGCCAGCGTGTCGCGATCGGCCGCGCCATCGTGCGCGAGCCGCGCATCTTCCTGTTCGACGAGCCGCTGTCGAACCTCGATGCCGAACTGCGCGTGCAGATGCGCGTCGAGATCTCCCGCCTGCACCGCAGCCTCGGCAATACGATGATCTATGTCACCCACGACCAGGTGGAAGCGATGACGATGGCGGACAAGATCGTGGTGTTGAATTCCGGCCGTATCGAGCAGGTCGGCGCGCCGCTCGATCTCTACAACAACCCGGCCAACCGCTTCGTCGCCGGTTTCATCGGCAGCCCGAAGATGAATTTTTTGAAGGCCCGCATCGAGCAGGTCGGCGAGGCCGAAACCAGCATCCATGTCTGCGGCAATTCCGTCCGCCTGCCGCGCCGCCTGAACGGCGGGGCGGGAGAGGACGTCACCTTCGGCATCCGTCCCGAGCATCTTTCGCTGGCCGAAGGTACAATCGCGCTCTCGACCGTCAACGTCGATCTCGTTGAAAATCTCGGCGGCGCCACCATGCTCTACACCACGACGCCGGATAACCAGCTCCTGACCGTCGCGCTTGACGGCCAGCAGAAGGTGGAGCGCGGCGCCAATGTGAAGGCCTCCTTCGATCCGGCCCGCTGTCACGTCTTCGACGCGGCCGGCAAGACGATCTAAGCGCACCGCCGCTTGACATCAGATCCTCCTCTGCCCCATCATTTCGGAAGGGGTCGCTAGAACAGGATGATTTTAGGCCGGGTCGGCCTAAAATCTGAATCCTGTTCTAAGTTAAATAGTTAGAGCATGATGTCGTCCGAAAACCGCTCACACTTTTCGGCATCATGCTCTGGGGGATAAGCATGACGCCTGAAGATAGGATTCATGCGCTTGGTATCTGGCAGGGCCCGATCGAAATCTCGCCGATAGCAGGCGGCATCACCAACAGGAATTATCTGGTCAGCGACGCCGTCGCGCGCTGCGTGGTTAGGCTCGGCACCGATATTCCGATCCACCACATCTGCCGGCAGAACGAGCTTGCCGCAAGCCGTGCCGCCCATGCAGCCGGCATTTCGCCGGCGGTCATCCACCATTCGCCGGGCGTCCTGGTGCTCGAATATATCGAGGCAAAAGCGCTTTCGCCGGAGGATATCAGGAGGCCGCAAATGCTGGCCCAGGTCGTGCCGCTGGTCCGCGCCTGCCATCGCGACATCGCCCGGCATTTCCGCGGCCAGGCGATGATCTTCTGGGTCTTCCACGTCATCCGCGACTACGCCGCCAATCTGAAGGCGTCGAAGAGCGCCTATCTTCAGTTGCTGCCGGGGCTCCTCGGAAGGGCTGATATGTTGGAAGAAGCGGCAGGACCTTTCGAGATCGCCTTCGGCCACAACGACCTGCTGGCCGCCAACTTTCTCGATGACGGCAAACGGCTCTGGCTGATCGACTGGGACTATGCCGGTTTCAACACGCCGCTTTTCGATCTTGGCGGATTGGCCTCCAACAACGAACTCTCGGAGGCGGCCGAGCGCGCGATGCTGGAGACCTATTTCGACCAGCCGCTGACCGATAATCTCAGCAGGCGCTATGCCGCGATGAAATGCGCCTCGCTGTTGCGCGAGGCGCTCTGGAGCATGATTTCGGAAATTCATTCCACCATTGATTTCGATTACGCCGGCTACACGGCCGAAAATCTCGCGCGCTTCGAGCGCGCCTATCAAGCCTTTGAACAGGATCAATAAATGACGAAGGAATTACCGAAGACGGCGAAGGCCGTGGTCATCGGCGGCGGCATCATCGGCTGCTCGACGGCCTATCATCTCGGCAAGCTTGGCTGGACCGATACCGTCCTGCTGGAGCGCAAGAAGCTTACGTCGGGCACCACCTTCCACGCCGCCGGCCTCGTCGGCCAGCTGCGCACCAGCGCCAACATCACCCAGCTTCTTGGCTATTCGGTCGATCTCTACAAGCGGCTGGAGGCGGAAACGGGTCTTGGCACCGGCTGGAAGATGAATGGCGGCCTGCGCCTTGCCTGCAACGAGGAACGCTGGACCGAGGTCAGGCGCCAGGCGACCACCGCCCAGTCCTTCGGCCTCGAAATGCAGTTGCTGACCCCGCAGGAAGCCTTCGATCTCTGGCCGCTGATGACAACAGACGATCTCGTCGGCGCCGCCTTCCTCCCAACCGACGGCCAGGCCAATCCCTCCGACATTACCCAGGCGCTGGCAAAGGGCGCCCGCATGTCAGGCGTTTCGATCTTCGAGGATATGGAAGTCCTCGACCTTGAAATCGACAAGGGAAAGATCCGCGCCGTCGTCACGGCGCAAGGGCGCATCGAATGCGAGCGCGTCGTCGTCTGCGCCGGCCAATGGACGCGCGCCTTCGCCGCCCGCTTCGGCGTCAACGTGCCGCTGGTCTCCGTCGAGCATCAATACATCATCACCGAATCCTTCGGCGTGCCCTCCAACCTGCCGACGCTGCGCGATCCCGATCGCCTGACCTACTATAAGGAGGAGGTCGGGGGCATCGTCATGGGCGGCTACGAGCCGAACCCCATTCCCTGGGCAAAGAGCGGCATCCCCGAGGGTTTCCACTACACGCTGCTCGACAGCAATTTCGACCATTTCGAACAGATCATGGAACAGGCACTCGGCCGCGTCCCGGCGCTGGAAAATGTCGGCGTCAAGCAGCTGCTGAACGGCCCGGAAAGCTTCACGCCGGATGGTAACTTCATTCTCGGCGAGGCCCCGGAGCTGAAGAATTTCTTCGTCGGCGCTGGTTTCAACGCCTTCGGCATCGCCTCGGCTGGCGGCGCCGGCATGGCGCTTGCCGAATGGGTGACAAAGGGCGAACCGCCTTATGATCTCTGGCCGGTCGATATCCGCCGTTTCGGCCGGCCGCATTTCGATACCGACTGGGTGCGGACACGCACGCTCGAAGCCTATGGCAAACATTACACCATGGCCTGGCCGTTCGAGGAACATTCGAGCGGCCGCCCCTGCCGCAAATCGCCGCTCTATGACCGGCTGAAGGCGCAGGGCGCCTGTTTCGGCGAAAAGCTTGGCTGGGAAAGGCCGAACTGGTTTGCCGATCTCTTCGCCAACGAGGAGCCGAAGGATATCTACAGCTACACCAGGCAGAACTGGTTCGACGCCGTCGGCCGCGAGCATAAGGCCGTGCGCGAAGCGGCCGTCATCTTCGACCAGACCTCCTTTGCCAAATTCGTGCTGAAGGGCAGGGATGCCGAGGCAGCGCTGTCCTGGATCGCCGCCAACGATGTCGCAAGGCCTGCGGGATCGCTTGTCTACACGCAGATGCTGAACGACAAGGGCGGCATCGAATGCGACGTGACGGTCGCCCGCATCGCCGAGAACGAATATTACATCGTCACCGGTACCGGCTTCGCCACCCATGACTTCGACTGGATCGCACGCAATATCCCGGCGGCGATGCATGCCGAGCTGGTCGACGTCACCTCAGCCTATTCCGTGCTGTCGCTGATGGGACCGAATTCGCGCGCCGTGCTGGAAAAGGTAACGGGCAGCGATGTCTCGAATGCTGCCTTCCCCTTCGGCAAGGTCAGGACCATCGGCATATCGGGCTGCCCGGTGCGGGCGCTGCGCATCACCTATGTCGGCGAGCTCGGCTACGAACTGCATGTTCCCATCGAGTATGCGACCACGGTCTATGACGTGCTGATGGCATCAGGCGGCGAGCTCGGCCTCGTCAATGCCGGCTACCGCGCCATTGAGAGCTGCCGCCTGGAAAAGGGTTATCGCGCCTGGGGATCAGACATCGGTCCCGACCATACGCCTGTTGAAGCCGGTCTCGGCTGGGCGGTGAAGATGCGAAAGAATATTCCGTTCCGCGGCCGTGAGGCGATCGAACGGCAGCTTGCGGGCGGGGTAAAGAAGCGCCTCGCCTGCTTCATTCCGGAGGATGCCGATGCCGTGCTGCTCGGCCGCGAAACGATTTATCGCGACGGCAAGCGCGTCGGCTGGCTGTCGAGCGGCGGCTTCGGTTATACGCTGGGCAAGCCGATCGGCTACGGCTACGTCCGCAATCCCGACGGCGTGACCGAGGATTTCGTCCTCTCCGGCACCTATGAGCTTGATGTCGCGCGGGAACGCATCCCCTGCAATGTGTCGCTGTCGCCGCTCTACGATCCGGATATGGCGCGCATCAAGGCGTAGCCGGGCCTAGAACAGCGGCAGCCGGTCGTCCTGAATCAGGATCTCCAGCTTGTCGGAGACGTCCTGCGTCCACGCGCGGTGTCCTGTCAAAGCTGCCGGGAAGAGTCCGGGAAGGGTGAAAAGAGCCGCCGAGAGCGCCAGGCCGGTGCGCGGGACATCGGCGATGAGAGCGGCGATTTCGCCTGCACGGGGATCGCGCAGTTCATAGCGCTCGCCGTTGCCGTGCTCGCCGATCGCATAGCGCATCCATGCCGCAACGGCGATCGCATAGGTCTCCGCCTTGTCGCCATGCGCCAGTGCCTCGGTTGCCGGTTCCAGCAGCCGCTGCGGCAGTTTCTGCGTGCCGTCCATGGCAATCTGATAGGTGCGATGCGCGATCGCCTTGTTTGCAAAGCGCGCTATCAATTCGCTGGCATAGTCATCGAGGTCGATGCCGGGAACCGCATCGAGCGTTCTTGCGGCCGCATGCATGTGGCGGTAGGCAAGGGCCGCCAGGCCGGCATCATCCATCACGTCGCGGATGAATTCATAGCCGCCGATATAACCGAGATAGGCGAGCAGCGAATGCGCGCCGTTCAGCATGCGGAGCTTCATCTTCTCATAGGCCGAAACATCCGTGACCATCAGCGCGCCGGCCTTCTCCCAGGCCGGCCGGCCATTGGCGAAATGATCTTCGATCACCCATTGCGTGAAGGGTTCGGTCTCGATCGCCGCCAGATCCTGCCGTCCGGTCAGCCGTTCGGCATCCTGGTAGGTCGCCTCGGTACTCGCCGGCGTGATGCGGTCGACCATGGTCGAGGGGAAGGGCACATTTGCCTCGATCCATTGACGAAGTGAGGGGTCGACGCGTTCGGCGAAATCGAGAACCAGTCGTTTCAGAACGGCGCCGTTGCTCGGAAGATTGTCACAGCTGAGCGGTGTGAAGGGGGCGATGCCCTTCGCCCGGCGCCGGGAAAGTCCCTCGACCAGATAGCCGATGACGCCGCGCGGCGCATGGCGGTTGGCAAGGTCGGCCGCCACATCGGCATGGTTGAGGTCGAGCCCTCCCGTCGCGGTATCCATGCCATAGGCCTTTTCCGTCACCGTCAGGCTGACGATGCGGATCGCCGGATCTTCCAGCCGATCGAGCAGTCCTGCCGGATCACGTGTCGCCACATGTGCCCGCAGAATGGGGCCGATCACCTGCGCCACCGTGCCCGACGTATCGCGGATCAGCATCGTATAGAGGCCGTTCTGCTCGTTCAGGTGATCGGCGACATCGGCAGTGCGCAGGCTCGCCACCTCGATGCCCCAGTCTCCGCCGCTTGCCGCAAGTGCGGCATCGGTAAACGGCGCGAAATGCGCGCGGAAGAAAGCGCCCGGCCCGAGATGCAGGATGCCGCTTTTCAGCTGGTTACGGTCATAGGCGGGAAGCTTCGCCGTCGGGGCGAGGCCGGAAAGGGTCTGCAGTCGTTCGGTCACAGCTTGTAGGCCTTCTTCGCATTGCCATAGGAGAGCTCACCCGCGACGATCTCGGCTTCCCGCTTGGAAATCCGGTGCTCGGCGGCGAGCTGGGCGAGGAAACGGCAGACTTCGCGGCGCCAGACGTCATGCCGGGCCGGAATCGAAAGCAGCGCGCGCGTATCGTCGTTGAAACCCGCCATATTGGCAAAGCCGGCCGTCTCGACGACCTGGTCGAGGTAGCGCCGGATGCCGTTCGGGCTGTCGTGGAACCACCAGGGCGGGCCGATCATCAGGCAGGGCCAATGGCCGACCATTGGCGCCATCTCGCGCGCATAGGTCGTCTCGTCGAGCGTGAAGAGCAGCACGCGCAGCCCCGGCGCATGGCCGTATCTGGAAAGCAGCGCATTCAAGCCGCCGACCCAGTCGGTGCTTGTCGGGATATCGGCGCCCATATTGGGGCCTCGGGTCGAGAAAAGTCCGCGGTCGGTGTTGCGTCTGGAGCCGGCATGGATCTGCATCACCATGCCGTCCTCAGCCGAAAGCCCGGCCATCTCGGTCATCATCTGGCCACGGAAGAGCTCGGCCTCCCCGGCCGAAAGCGGTCCCTTCAGCGCCTTCTCGAGCAACGCCTGCTTTTCCGCAAGCGGCAGATCTGATGTAAAGGCTGTGGGCACGCCGTGATCGGTCGCGGTGGCGCCGAACTGGCGGAAATAGGCGCGTCGGCGCCGATGCGCCTCGATCAGACCGTCCCAGCGCGTCACGTCGGTGCCGGTGATCTCTCCGAACTTGACGAGATTGTCGCGGAAGCCGACGGCGTCGGGATCGGTGACACTGTCCGGCCTGTAGGTGGTGCGCACCTTGCCGATCCATCCGTCGGCCGCCATCTTCTGGTGATGCGCCAGAGGATCGAGCGCGCCATCCGTCGTCGCGATCGTTTCGATGCCGAATCGCTGATGCAGCGCCCGCGGGCGGAATTCGGGAAGGGCAAGCTGGGCATTGATATGGTCGTAGAGCGCATCGGCATTGTCAGCCGTCAGCGGCTCGGTGCAGCCGAGTACGGCCGACATGGCGTGGTCGACCCAGAGGCTCGAAGGCGTTCCGCGGAACAGATGGTAATGCGCGGCAAAGGTCCGCCAGATCGCCCGCCCCTCAGCCACCGGCTTGCCGTCGAGCCGCGGCACGCCGAGTTCGTCCAACGTGACGCCGACGCTGTGCAGCATGCGGAAGAGATAGTGATCGGGAATGACCAGCAGCGAGGCCGCGTCTTCAAAGGGCTTATCGTCGGCGAACCAGGAAGGTTCGGTATGCCCGTGCGGACTGACGATCGGAAGATTGCGCACTGTCTCGTAGAGGTCTCGCGCGATGGTCCGTGTTGCCGGATCAGCCGGAAAAAGCCGGTCCGGATGAAGAAAGCCGTTTCCTGCATCCATCAGTATTCCTCCCTGATGGATAAGGGCCTACCCCACAACACCAGGCGCGGCAAGGTCTTTTAGTAACCAAACGGTACAGTTTTGCGCATGGCTGCGCCGGGCATGGAAAGCATTGACGCGGCGGCCTATTTCCGCTTTGCAGAACCATCTGTTCTGCCGGTTTCGGCAAAGGAGGGTCTAGAGCCTTTCCGGGTTAGATTGTAGCATTCTGTTGGCTCAAACGGAGTCGGATGGTCGACCGGCCGGCGCGCGTCGTAGCCCGGCTCTACGGCCAAGCCGGCCGGTCGAGCAGGCGGCCCGTTTCAGCCAACCTTCCCGCAGATTTGCCTGGCAAATCTGCAAGACTTAGAAGCGCCGGACGCACCTATTGCTTCGCATAGCGAAGCAGTGCGGCCGGTGGGCCGGGCATCTTTCCGCCAGGGCAAAGGCGATCGGCTCGGACGTACCAAGGG
>NZ_JBFUAY010000075.1:0-26045 GCF_056406015.1 Rhizobium sp. P1_E1
GGCGACAGCAATGGCGAGACCGACCAACACGTGGGCGCGATCACGCGCCTTGCGCAGCAGGAATTTCGTTCTCCGGCTAACGACTTCTTCGCGGAACGAGACAAAAGCGCGAAGCATGTCGAGCAGCGTCAGCTGCTCGGGCTTGCCGCCGTTCAGCGCCACCATGTTGCAGCCGAAGGACGTCTGCAGCGGCGTATAACGATAAAGCTGGTTGAGGATGACTTCGGCATTGGCATCGCGCTTCAGCTCGACGACAACGCGATAACCCTGGCGGTCGGATTCGTCGCGCAGGTCGGAGATGCCTTCGATGCGCTTGTCGCGCACCAGCTCGGCCATCTTCTCGATCATCGTCGCCTTGTTCACCTGATAGGGAATCTCGGTGATGATGATCTGCTCGCGGTCACCGCGCATCGGCTCGATGGCGGCTACGCCGCGCATGATGACGGAGCCGCGGCCGGTCTCATAAGCCGAGCGGATGCCGGCACGACCGAGGATCTTCGCGCCCGTGGGGAAATCGGGGCCGGGAATGATCTGGATCAGTTCCGGCAGCTCGATTGCCGGATCGTCGATCAGCGCGATGCAGCCGTCGATAACTTCCGACAGATTGTGCGGCGGGATGTTGGTCGCCATGCCGACGGCGATGCCGCCGGCGCCGTTGACGAGCAGGTTCGGGAACTTGGCGGGCACCACGACCGGCTCGGAGAGCGTGCCGTCGTAGTTGTCGCGGAAATCGACGGTTTCCTTGTCGAGATCGTCGAGCAGCGAGTGGGCAGCCTTTTCGAGGCGGCATTCGGTATAACGTTCGGCCGCCGGCGGATCACCATCGACCGAACCGAAATTGCCCTGACCGTCAATCAGCGGCAGCCGCAGCGACCAGGGCTGCGCCATGCGCGCGAGCGCATCATAGATTGCGGAATTGCCGTGCGGATGGAATTTACCCATCACGTCACCGGTGACGCGGGCGCACTTGACGTATTTCTTGTTCCAGTCGATGCCGAGCTCGGACATGCCGTAGAGGATGCGCCGGTGCACGGGCTTCAGGCCGTCGCGCACGTCGGGCAGCGCGCGGCTGACGATGACGCTCATGGCGTAATCGAGATACGACCGCTGCATTTCCTCCATGATGGAGATGGGCTCGATGCCTGGCGGGAGCTTCCCGCCGCCGGGGGGTGTTTGCTCAGTCAAAACAGATCACGATCTCTTCTAGAATCACTTGAAGATTTATAGCGGAAAGCCCGTTCCCGCGCCAATTTCACAGCGCGTTTTGAACAGGCTTTTGCGGCTTAAAGACGGTAAAACATGCAAGTTGCGCGGCCGGACCGGACAAATCCGCCGCGGGCCGCTGCGGGATATTTGCCAAATCGGAATCCCCGCTTCACAATCATAAAACCACGCACTCATATGGGGTTCCGGACAGCCGATGGCAAGCGCCGACCAATTGATCAACGCCTTCACGACGCTTCTCGTCACCATCGATCCGCCGGGGCTCGCACCGATCTTTCTGGGGCTGACGACAGGCATGAGCCGCAGTGAGCGCACGCAGGTGGCGCTGCGTGGCTCGACCATCGCCTTCATCATCCTCGCCGTCTTCGCTCTGTTCGGCGCCGGCGTGCTCAGCGTGCTCGGGATTTCGATCGGCGCCTTCCGCATCGCGGGTGGTCTGCTGCTGTTCTGGATCGCCTTCGAGATGGTGTTCGAAAAGCGCCAGGACCGCAAGGAGAAGGCGACCGAGGTGGCGATCACCAAGGATCACATCGAGAATATCGCCGTCTTTCCCCTCGCCTTGCCGCTGATCGCCGGCCCGGGCGCGATCTCGGCGACGATCCTGCTTGCCGGCACGCTGGCGACATCCGTCGGAAAGGCGCAGCTGATCGGCGTCCTTGCCGCCAATCTATTGCTGACTTTCCTCATGCTGCTCGTCGCTGAAAGGCTGGACCGTTTCCTCGGCGTCACCGGCCGGGCCATCCTGACACGCCTTCTCGGCGTCATCCTCGCTGCCCTTGCCGCACAATTCGTCGTCGACGGCGCGAAATCGGCGCTCAATCTCATCAGCGCGACGCCGCACTGAAAATGGCGGCATCTGCCGCGAAATCAAAGAAAAAGAGCATGACGCCATCCAAGGCATCATGCTCCTCACCTCTTTCACAAAGCCAGCAAAGGCTATCGATCAGAACGGGATATCGTCGTCGAGATCCCGCGAGAAGTTGCCACCGCCGCCACCGCCGCGGCTCGGCGATGAGGAGGGAGCCGGGGCGCCGTAATCGTCGCCGTAATCGTTGCCGCCACCGGCACTGCCACGGCCGCCGCTCGCGCCGCCGCCTTCACCGCGGCCGTCGAGCATCGTCAGCGTCGAACCAAACCCCTGCAGCACCACTTCCGTGCTGTAACGATCCTGGCCCTGCTGGTCCTGCCACTTGCGGGTCTGCAGCTGGCCTTCGATATAGAGCTTGGCGCCCTTCTTCACATATTGCTCGACGACCTTGCAGAGGCCCTCGTTGAAGACGACGACAGTGTGCCATTCGGTCTTCTCACGGCGCTCGCCGGAATTGCGATCGCGCCAGGTCTCCGAGGTCGCGATACGAAGATTGGCGATCGGCCGGCCATCCTGAGTGCGGCGGATTTCGGGGTCTGCACCGACGTTTCCAACCAGAATTACCTTATTCACGCTACCAGCCATACTTCTCACCCTGCCTGCCGCCCTGCCCGGCGGCGTTTAATCGATCGGCGCACCTTAAACCATCACGGACCGCCGATGCGCATGGGCGGCATTTAATCCACATGTTTATCCATCAGAAAGCCGCATGCATTCATCAGGAATTTTGTTCTTTATTTGTTCTAGTTTATCCGTATGATCCTGTCAACAGAATCGAAAACCTTGAGCCCTTGCGGATATTCAGCCTCGACTCGCCCGTCGGCATCACTAAATAAGGGCTGTCATCCAGAAAACCAAAGCAGAGACGATGAGCGAACTGAAGACGATCTCCATCCGCGGCGCGCGCGAGCATAATCTCAAGAGCATCGATCTCGATCTGCCGCGTAACAAGCTGATCGTCATGACCGGGCTTTCGGGTTCCGGCAAATCCTCGCTCGCCTTCGACACGATCTATGCCGAAGGCCAGCGGCGCTATGTCGAGAGCCTGTCGGCCTATGCCCGCCAGTTCCTCGAAATGATGCAGAAGCCGGATGTCGACCAGATCGACGGGCTGTCGCCGGCGATCTCGATCGAGCAGAAGACCACCTCGCGCAACCCGCGCTCGACGGTCGGCACCGTCACCGAGATCTACGACTATATGCGCCTGCTCTTTGCCCGCGTCGGCGTTCCCTATTCGCCGGCGACCGGCCTGCCGATCGAGAGCCAGACCGTCAGCCAGATGGTCGACCGCATCCTCGATTTCGGCGAGGGCACCCGTCTTTATATTCTCGCGCCGCTCGTGCGCGGGCGCAAGGGCGAATACAAGAAGGAACTGGCCGAGCTCATGAAGAAGGGCTTCCAGCGCGTCAAGGTCGACGGCCAGTTCTACGAGATCGCCGAGGCGCCGGTGCTCGACAAGAAATACAAGCATGACATCGACGTGGTGGTCGACCGCATCGTCGTGCGCTCGGATGTCTCAGCGCGCCTGGCGGACAGTCTCGAAACGTGCCTGAAGCTCGCCGACGGGTTGGCGGTCGCCGAATTCGCCGACAAGCCGTTGCCGCCGGAAGAGACGTCAGCCGGCGGATCCGCCAACAAGTCGCTGAACGAGACGCATGAACGCGTGCTGTTTTCGGAGAAGTTCGCCTGCCCAGTCTCTGGCTTCACCATTCCCGAGATCGAACCCAGGCTGTTCTCCTTCAACAACCCGTTCGGCGCCTGCCCGACCTGCGACGGCCTCGGCGCCCAGCAGAAGATCGATCCGGATCTGATCGTGCCCGAGCCCGAGCGGACGCTGCGCGACGGGGCGATCGCGCCCTGGGCCAAGTCGACCTCGCCCTATTACAATCAGACGCTGGAAGCGCTCGGCAAACATTACGGCTTCAAGCTCGGCACGCGCTGGAACGATCTTTCCGACGAGGCCAAGGACGTCATCCTCAACGGCACCAACGACAAGATCGAATTCCACTACGCCGACGGCGCCCGCTCCTATACGACGCAGAAGAATTTCGAGGGCATTATCACCAATCTCGAGCGGCGGTGGAAAGAGACCGATTCCGCCTGGGCGCGCGAAGACATCGAGCGCTTCATGTCGGCGGCCCCCTGCCCGGCCTGCAACGGCTTCCGCCTGAAGCCAGAGGCCCTGGCGGTGAAGATCGACACTCTGCATATCGGCGAAGTGACCGGTATGTCGATCCGCGTCGCCCGCGACTGGTTCGAGACACTGCCGGCAAGCTTCAATGCCAAGCAGAACGAGATCGCCGTGCGCATCCTCAAGGAGATCCGCGACCGGCTGCGCTTCCTCAACGATGTCGGACTGGAATATCTCAGCCTTTCGCGCAATTCCGGCACGCTGTCGGGCGGCGAGAGCCAGCGTATCCGGCTTGCCTCGCAGATCGGCTCAGGGCTGACGGGCGTGCTTTACGTGCTCGACGAACCGTCGATCGGCCTGCATCAGCGCGACAATGCCCGGCTGCTCGACACGCTGAAGCACCTGCGCGACATCGGCAACACCGTCATTGTCGTCGAACATGACGAGGATGCGATCCTGTCCGCCGACGACGTCGTCGATATCGGCCCGGCGGCCGGCATTCACGGCGGTGAGGTCATCGCCCATGGTACGCCGCAGGACATCATGGACAGTCCGAATTCGCTGACCGGCAAATATCTCTCCGGCGAACTTGGCGTTCCCGTTCCCGACGAGCGCCGCAAGCCGAAGAAGGGCCGCGAGATCAAGGTGGTCGGCGCGCGCGGCAACAATCTCAAGAACGTCACGGCGTCGATCCCGCTCGGTGTTTTTACTGCGGTGACCGGCGTTTCCGGCGGCGGCAAATCCACCTTCCTGATCGAGACGCTCTATAAATCGGCCGCACGCCGCGTCATGGGCGCGCGTGAAAACCCGGCCGATCATGATCGCATCGACGGCTTCGAGCATATCGACAAGGTGATCGATATCGACCAGTCGCCGATCGGCCGCACGCCGCGCTCGAACCCGGCGACCTATACCGGCGCCTTCACGCCGATCCGCGACTGGTTCGCCGGTCTGCCGGAGGCCAAGGCACGCGGCTATCAGCCGGGTCGCTTCTCCTTCAACGTCAAGGGCGGACGCTGCGAGGCCTGCCAAGGCGATGGTGTCATCAAGATCGAGATGCACTTCCTGCCCGATGTCTACGTCACCTGCGACGTCTGCCACGGCAAGCGCTATAACAGAGAGACGCTCGATGTCACCTTCAAGCAGAAGTCGATTGCCGAGGTGCTCGACATGACGGTGGAGGAAGGCGTCGATTTCTTCGCGGCGGTGCCTGCCGTGCGCGACAAGCTGCAATCGCTGAAGGATGTCGGTCTCGGTTATATCAAGGTCGGCCAGCAGGCGAATACGCTTTCCGGTGGCGAGGCGCAGCGCGTCAAGCTTGCCAAGGAGCTGTCGAAGCGCTCGACGGGGCGCACGCTCTACATTCTCGATGAACCGACGACCGGCCTGCATTTCCACGACGTCGCCAAATTGCTCGAAATGCTGCACGAACTGGTCAACCAGGGTAACTCGGTGGTGGTGATCGAGCACAATCTCGAAGTCATCAAGACGGCCGACTGGGTGCTCGATTTCGGCCCCGAAGGCGGCGACGGCGGCGGTGAAATCGTCGCAACCGGTACGCCGGAGGCGATCGTCAAGGAGAAGCGGTCCTATACCGGACACTTCCTGAAGGAATTGCTGGAGCGACGGCCGGTGAAGAAGGCGGTTGCGGCGGAATGACGATGAGGCCAGCGTCGCTCGATGATCTGGAAACGATCGCGGCGCTGACAACCGCCGCCTATCGGCCCTACACCGAGTTGTTTGGCGCTCCGCCGATCCCGGTGACAGAGGATTACGCGCCGCGGATCGAACGCGGCGAGGTCTGGCTGCGCGAGATCGGCGGGCAAACGGCCGGCCTGGTGGTCGTCGAGCGGCATGCCGATCACCTCATGCTGTTCAGCATCGCGGTCTCGCCGGCCTTTCAGGGTGCCGGGCATGGAATGGCGATGCTGCACTGGCTGGAGGGCAAGGCGCGAGAATGGGCCGTGCCGGAGATCCGGCTCTACACCAATGCGCGGATGGAGCGGAACATCGCTCTCTACAGCGCCTTCGGGTTTCAGGAAACGGGTCGCCGGCCGAGCCCATATCGGCCAGGATGGACGCTCGTCGATATGACCAAAGAGATCGATGCGGCCTGAGCGGCTGCGAATGGGGAGGACGACATGACGAAATCCGGCACTATCCGCACCGGCATCGGCGGCTGGACCTTCGAGCCCTGGCGCGGGCATTTCTTTCCCGATGACCTGAAACAGAAGGACGAGCTGAATTACGCCAGCCGCCAGCTGAAGGTCATCGAGGTCAACGGCACCTATTACAGCACGCAAAAGCCTGCGGTCTTTGCCAAATGGGCGGCTGACGTGCCCGACGGTTTCATCTTTTCGCTGAAGGCGACACGTTTCGTCACCAATCGGCGAGTGCTTGCCGAAGCCGGTGAATCGATGGAGCGGTTTCTGTCGTCGGGCATCAGCGAACTCGGCGATCATCTCGGGCCGCTGCTCTGGCAGTTCGCGCCGACGAAGAGGTTCGATGCAGACGATTTCGAAGCCTTCCTCAAACTGCTGCCGGCAAAACAGGACGGGCTGACGCTCCGCCACGTGGTCGAAGTGCGGCATGATTCCTTCAAGGTGCCGGAGTTCGTGGCGCTGCTTTCGAAATACGGCGTGGCGCCGGTTTGCGCCGAACATTTCGAATATCCGATGATCGCCGACGTGACCGCCGATTTCGTCTATGCGCGGCTGCAGAAGGGCTCGGACGATATCCCGACCTGCTATCCGGAAAAGGACCTGAAGGCCTGGGCAGACCGACTGGAGACCTGGGCCGAGGGCAAGGTTCCTGATGACCTGCCGCTGATCGATGGCGATCGCAAGGTGAAGACCGAGCCGCGCGACGTCTTCGCCTTCATGATCCATGAGGGCAAGGTCAATGCGCCGCATGGGGCAATCGCCCTGCAGCAGGCGCTAGCGAAATAGGCGAGGTTGGATAGTCACAACAGGGATCGTGACATTGTGTGGGTATCACATCGTCGGTCACGCATTCCATGAGGCTGGATATGACGCCTTGCTCGTCGACGGACTCTGGCTTTATTTTTTCCCGTCCGCCAGCGCCTCTTTGCGCCGGCGCGGCAGGAGCGATTTGAGGTACCGCCATATCGGCGAGACGGCGTAGCCTGTGACCGGAATTGCGATCAAGCCGGCGACGATACCGACGATGCCCGCGCCTGCGGCCTCGACGATCCAGCGCAGCACTGATGCCAGAACGGGAACTGCATGCGCCGTCGCCTCAGCGGCATCATGGATCAGATGCGCAAGGCCGCTGATGCCATAGGTTTCGAGGCCATGAACGATGATGCCGCCGCCGACCCAGATCATGGCCGCCGTTCCGACGATGCCGAGCACTTTCAGAAAATAAGGCATGCCTGTGACAAGCCCCTTCCCGATCGAACGCAAGAAGGCGCCCATCGGAGATGCCGTCTGCAGACGCGCCAGCATCAGACCCAGATCATCGGCCTTCACGATAAGCGCCACGCCGCCATAGACCATGATCGTGATCCCCAGTCCAACGACGGCAAGGATGAGGGCCTGCGTGAACATGCTGCCTGACGGCACCGCGGCGAGCGTAATCGCCATGATTTCGGCCGACAGGATGAAATCCGTCTTGATTGCGCCGGCAACCTTCTCGTCTTCTAGCGATTTGGCATCGAGGCT
The DNA here is from genome assembly GCF_056406015.1 of Rhizobium sp. P1_E1. Classification (NCBI taxonomy): domain Bacteria; kingdom Pseudomonadati; phylum Pseudomonadota; class Alphaproteobacteria; order Hyphomicrobiales; family Rhizobiaceae; genus Rhizobium; species Rhizobium sp. P1_E1. The sequence continues at coordinate 7,907 of NZ_JBFUAY010000075.1, forward strand.
TGTCGTCTCGAGTGACGATTCATGGGCATGGGCCGCATGCGGCAGCACCAGTCCGTAGACTTTTTCCACACCCTCGTAGCAAAGATAAAGCCCGCCGATCATCAACAGCGGCGTGATCGCCTGCGGTGCGACAAGGCTCAGGATCAGTGCTGCTGGAAGCAGGATCAGAAGCTTGTTCTTCAGCGAGCCGAGCGTGATCTTGCCGATGATCGGCAATTCGCGTGCTGCGGAAAATCCGGTGACATAGCGGGGTGTGACTGCCGCATCATCAATGACGACACCAGCCGCTTTCGCGCCTGCCTTGGCAGCCTGGCCGGCAATATCGTCGAGCGACGCCGCAGCCACCTTGGCCAATGCCGCGATATCATCAAGAAGGGCGATCAGGCCTATACTCATTCGAGCCTCCGTCGAAAAGACAGACTTACGCTGTAAAAACGGAAAGCCCGTCAACGAGAGGTGGAATCCTCCGCCGGGAAGATGCCACGCAAGGATCGCGACGACAATGGCCGTTATTCAGCCGACATAGGGCTCAACCCGCCCTCGTCCAACGAAGGACGGACCTGCCCGTAGCCGTTTCTGCGAAATCCGCGACAGAACACCCTGGCCGCATTTGCAATTGTAAAACAACCCAGCCTGCGCCCGGCCACACATGTCGGGTGACGATGCGGATTGCTTCCGCGTTCGAGGTGCAGGAAACCAGCAGCGGGCAGATCCGCCAGATGGCCGGTTCCGCGGCGTCCGCGCGCTCCCTGGCCCATGCGGAGCCGCCCGCGCATCGGCCCGAAAATCGGGAATCGATTGCCGGAAAGCACGATGCGAGGATTAAAAGAGTCAGAGCGTCCTTTGCGCGTCCGAAAGGACGCACGGTGCTCTAAAGCGGCAATACACGGGCTGCAAGCTCCTCCGCCGTCAGCCCCTTGCCGGCGCGTTGACCTGCCTCGCCATGCAGCCAGACGCCGGCAGCCGCTGCCTCGAAGGCCGGCAGGCCCTGGGCGAGCAATCCGCCGATGATGCCGGCAAGCACGTCGCCGGAACCGGCGGTGGCAAGCCAGATGGGAGCGTTGGTATTGATGAGCGCCCGTCCATCAGGCGCGGCGATGACGGTATCGGCGCCTTTGTAAATTATCGCAGCATTGGCGCGGCGGGCGGCGGCCAAGGCCTTGTCCACCTTGCCGAGCCCCCAGTCGCCGCCGATATCGGGAAAGAGCCGCGCGAATTCGCCTTCGTGCGGCGTCAGCACCAGACGCGGCTCACCCCGGAAAAGATCAAACAGCTGTTGCGGATCGTCCTTGAACGAGGAGATGCCGTCGGCATCGAGCACCAGATGGCGATCGGCAAGGGCCGAGACGAAGCCGCGCGCCCTGGCGCCTATGCCGAAACCGGGGCCGAGGACGAAGGTTTGCAGCCGCTTGTCGGAGAGCCAGCCGCCGAGGTCGGCCTCGTCGTCGATGGCATGCAGCATGACGGCAGTGAGATGTGCAGCATTGGCGGCCATGGCCGCACGGGGCGCGGCGATCGTCACCAGGCCGGCGCCGGCCTTCAGGCCCGAGATTGCCGATATGCGCGCGGCACCCGTCTTGTCCGCCTCGCCTGAGAAGACGACCAGATGACCGCGCTTGTATTTGTGGGTTTCCAGCTGCTCGGCCGGCAGCGCACGCTTCCAGGCGTCCGGCGTGTTCTCGGCGATGACACCGCCCGCCTCAGCGCGGATGATGCGGGCGGGAATGCCGATATCGAAGACCTCCAATTCACCGCAAAGCTCCCTGCCCGGCATCAGGAGATGGCCGGGCTTGCGCGTCATGAAGGTGATGGTATTGCAGGCCCGGAAGGCAGCCCCCAGCGCCTTGCCGGTGCGGCCGTCGAGGCCGGAGGGCAGATCGATGGCGAGCACGGGAATAGCGGCCTCGGTGACGCGGCCGATCAGCGCGCGCACATCGGCCGGCACCTCGCGGCCAAGCCCTGCCCCGAACAGGCCATCGATGACGACGTCGCCGGTTTCGGGCCGATAGAGGTCGAGGTTTTGCCCCTGGAGCACGCAACCGGCTTGGGCACGGGCGGCATCGCCCTTCAGCCTGGAGGGATCGCCGAGGTAGAAGAGCGCCACCCTCGCCCCGCTCTCATGCAGATGACGTGCTGCGACATAGGCGTCGCCGCCATTGTTGCCGGGTCCGCAGAGTATGACGAAGCGCAACGCTCCGGGGTGAAGGCGCAGAGCAGCGGCCGCGACCGCGGCGCCTGCCCTCTCCATCAGGCCGAAGGAGTCGATTCCGGATGCGGCAGCGGCCGCATCGACGGCGGCCATTTCGGCAGGCGTGAGAAGAAGGTCGGACAGATGTTTGATCATCACCCTATTCAATCAAAAAACGCCTAAAAAACAACCGCCTGGAATACCAAAGAGAAGGGCGTAATTTAAGCATTTGCCTATATTTTCATCGCATCGAGATGTGTATTCGCAGTTGCGAAAATACCTGACTTTTTCCGTTTCGGATGTGATTTTGATCGGAGACAATGTTTTTCCACCTATTCCGGCACCAAAACGACATGGAATTCCCCGCAAACGCGCCGGTTTTGGCAGAATCGACGACTTTTTTCGATAAGATGGATTTCAAACTGGCACGATATCTGCATCATATCCGGCGAGCGGGAAAATTCCTGCCATAACAAGAGAAGCGGAGAGACATTTTCTCATGAAAAAGATCGAAGCGATCATTAAGCCTTTCAAGCTGGACGAAGTGAAGGAAGCCCTTCAGGAAGTTGGCCTGCAGGGTATCACGGTCACGGAAGCCAAGGGTTTCGGCCGTCAGAAGGGCCACACGGAACTCTACCGCGGAGCTGAATACGTCGTCGATTTCCTGCCGAAGGTCAAAGTCGAGGTCGTACTGGCCGACGAGAACGCGGAGGCCGTCATCGATGCGATCCGCAAGGCGGCGCAGACCGGCCGCATCGGCGACGGAAAGATCTTCGTATCCAATATCGAAGAGGTTATCCGCATCCGCACCGGCGAGACCGGCATTGATGCCATCTGACCACTTTGCCAATCGCGCAAAGTCCGTTACCGTCATCGCCGACCTAGACCGTCATCGCAAATCGGAGGAAACTCATTAATGGCGACCGCAAGCGAAATTCTGAAGCAGATCAAGGAGAACGACGTAAAGTTCGTCGATCTGCGTTTCACCGACCCGAAGGGCAAGCTGCAGCATGTGACGATGGACGTTGTCTGCGTCGACGAAGACATGTTCGCTGACGGCGTGATGTTCGATGGCTCTTCGATCGGCGGCTGGAAAGCCATCAACGAGTCCGACATGGTGCTGATGCCCGACACCGAAACGGTGCATATGGACCCGTTCTTCGCCCAGTCGACCATGGTCATCGTCTGCGACATCCTCGATCCGGTCTCCGGCGAGGCCTATAACCGCGATCCGCGCGGCACCGCCAAGAAGGCCGAAGCCTACCTCAAGGCATCCGGCATCGGCGATACGGTCTTCGTCGGCCCGGAAGCCGAATTCTTCGTCTTCGACGACGTCAAGTATAAGGCCGATCCTTACAATACCGGCTTCAAGCTCGATTCGACCGAACTGCCGTCCAATGACGACACCGATTACGAGACCGGCAACCTCGGCCATCGCCCGCGCGTCAAGGGCGGCTATTTCCCGGTTCCCCCCGTCGACAGCGCCCAGGACATGCGTTCGGAAATGCTGACGGTGCTCTCCGAGATGGGCGTCGTCGTCGAAAAGCATCACCATGAAGTCGCTGCCGCCCAGCACGAACTCGGCATCAAGTTCGATACGCTGGTGCGCAACGCCGACAAGATGCAGATCTACAAATATGTCGTGCACCAGGTAGCCAACGCCTATGGCAAGACGGCGACCTTCATGCCGAAGCCGATCTTCGGCGACAACGGCTCGGGCATGCATGTGCACCAGTCGATCTGGAAGGGCGGCAAGCCGACCTTTGCCGGCGACGAATATGCAGGCCTTTCCGAGAGCTGCCTGTTCTATATCGGCGGCATCATCAAGCATGCCAAGGCGATCAACGCCTTCACCAATCCGTCGACGAACTCCTACAAGCGTCTCGTCCCGGGTTACGAAGCACCTGTGCTGCTCGCCTATTCGGCCCGGAACCGTTCAGCCTCCTGCCGCATTCCGTTCGGCTCCAACCCGAAGGCCAAGCGCGTCGAAGTCCGCTTCCCGGATCCGACTGCCAACCCCTATCTCGCCTTCGCCGCCATGCTGATGGCCGGCCTCGACGGCATCAAGAACAAGATCCATCCCGGCAAGGCCATGGACAAGGATCTCTACGACCTGCCGCCGAAGGAATTGAAGAAGATCCCGACCGTCTGCGGCTCGTTGCGCGAAGCGCTCGAAAGCCTCGACAAGGACCGCAAGTTCCTGACGGCCGGCGGCGTCTTCGACGACGATCAGATCGATGCCTTCATCGAGCTGAAGATGGCCGAGGTGATGCGTTTCGAAATGACGCCGCATCCGGTCGAATACGACATGTATTATTCGGCCTGATCGGGCTCTGAACACAGAAAGTCCCGGCTCGCCGGGGCTTTCGCCTCCCAGGTCATGGACGCCACTAGGAGGATATGACGTTCATGTGACGAACTCGCGCAAAAATCTTGATTTGCGCGACACCAATCACCAAATTTGGTGATGAAAGGAAGTCGTACCATGAAAGAAAGAATAGCAAAGTTCAGTATTGGCGAAGTGGTTCGGCACAAGGTATTTCCGTTTCGCGGCGTCATCTTTGACGTTGATCCGGAGTTCGCGAATACGGAGGAGTGGTGGAATTCCATTCCGGCCGAGGTGCGTCCGAGCAGGGACCAGCCCTTCTATCACCTGCTCGCTGAAAATGACGAAAGCGAATATGTCGCCTACGTCTCCGAGCAGAACCTGATGAACGACGAAAGCGGCATGCCGCTTCGCAACCCACAGATCTACCAGATTTTCGATCAGGCCCCGTCAGGGCAGTTCAAACCCAAGATGAGCTTCGCCCACTAACTCAGTCGTGCCGATCGTTGAATCAAGGCCTCGCTTCTCCCGGCGAGGCCTTTTCTTTGCGCAACAAAAAACCCGGCGCAAAGCCGGGTTTCTGTCTAGAGATGGCGGCAGGATTACTGCGCCTTGGCTGCCTTCTGGGCGTCTTCCAGTTTCTTGCGGGCTTCCTCGGCCTTCTTCTGCATGCTGTCCTGCAGGCTGCGCTGGCTTTCGGCAAGCTTGGATTCGGAAACTGGTTCGCCGTCATACGCGCCAGTGAAGCCTTCAAGCGAAATCTTGATCGGGTTCGGAGCGCGGCGGAAGTTGATCGAGGTGAAGATCACGTCGCTGCCCTTCTTGAGGCTGGCGATCATCGCGTCGGTCAGCGGAATTTCGGCGGTGCACTTGTCTGGCAGACAGACAGCGTAGTCGAGCTTCTGGCCCTTGCCGCCGTCGATCTGCATGATGACGCCGGGAGGAACCAGACGTGCTGTGGGAACCGAGACCTGCAGGAGCTTGCGGTTGATCTTGCCGGAAACCGAGATCAGGCCGACGGCCGTAACGAGCTGGCCGCCATTGGCGAGGATCAGGTTCTGGACAACACAGATGTCGTTGTCTTCCTGCTTGCTGCAGGTCTTGTACCAGCCGAGCTTCGGCGCTCCTGCGGCCTGTGCCGGGGCATCGGCCGGAGCCTGCGCCGCCGCATCCTGTGCGAAGGAGGAAATCGGAGCCGAAGCGCCGAACACCACCGCCAGAACGGACAGTGCTGCCCGCATTTTCTTTTCAGACTTGAACATCATAACGAATTCCGTCTCCTGATATCCGTTCGGGGCAGCGTCTTGCCGCCCCAACCATCGGGTCGTTCGGCACTCCACCTCTTAAAAAAATAAGGCAAATGCATGACCCCGAAACTTCGGGTTCACCTGTTACATCGCAGCGTTCAAGATATCCAGCATTTCTTTGGCAATTTGAGGTGCATTTCGTCGCGATGCCAAAGAAATCGCCGCTCCGTGTTGGAATCGGTCGACCCCATGATAATCTCCGCGGTGAATCATGCCCGTTTTCACGGATCAAGGATTGCCGAATGCTCCGGATCGTCGTCCCCCTCGTCCTCTCGCTGCTGTGCGGCGCTGTCGCCGCCGAGCCGCTGCATGGCATCGCGATGCATGGCGAGCCGGCTTTGCCGGCCGATTACAAACACTTCCCTTACGTCAATCCCGACGTCAAAAAGGGCGGCAAGATCACCTATGGCGTGGTCGGCACCTTCGACAGCCTCAATCCGTTCATCCTGAAGAGCATGCGCACGACGGCGCGCGGCATGTGGGATCCGGACTACGGCAATCTCGTCTACGAATCGCTGATGCAGCGCTCCAGGGACGAGCCCTTCACGCTCTACGGCCTGCTCGCCGAAACGGTCGAATGGGACGACGACCGGAGCTTCATCCAGTTCAACCTGAATCCGAAGGCGAAATGGGCCGATGGCCTGCCGGTAACGGCCGAAGACGTGATGTTCACCTTCGATATGCTGCGCGACAAGGGCCTCCCGCGCTATTCGAATCCGCTGAAAGTTGTCGCCAAGATAGAGAAGGTGGGCGAGCGGAGCGTGCGCTTGACCTTCAGCGACAAAGCTAATCGCGAGACGCCGCTGATCTTCGGCCTTTTTCCGGTGCTGCCGAAACATGCGATAGATCCCGAAACCTTCGACCGCACTTCGCTGACGCCGCCGGTCGGCTCCGGTCCCTACAAGGTGAAGACGGTGAAGCCCGGCGAGAGCATCACCTATGAACGCGATCCGAACTACTGGGGCAAGGACATTCCCGCCAAGGTCGGCACCGACAATTACGACCAGATCACCGTCCAGTATTTCCTGCAGGATACGACGCTGTTCGAGGCCTTCAAGAAGGGCGATGTCGACATCTATCCCGACGGCAATCCCGGTCATTGGGCCAATGCCTATAATTTCCCCGCCGTCACCTCGGGGGCTGTGGTCAAGGACGTGTTCACGCCGAAACTGCCGAGCGGCATGCTCGGCTTCGTGTTCAACACGCGCCGACCGATCTTTGCCGATCCCAAGGTGCGCGAAGGCCTGTCGCTGGTGTTCGATTTCGAATGGGCGAACAAGAACCTCTATTCCGGCGCCTACAAACGCACCCAGAGCTTCTGGCAGAATTCCGAGCTGTCAAGTTTCGGGGTTCCCGCTAATGCGGACGAGCTTGCCCTGCTCGGGCCGATCAAGGACAAAATTGCGCCGGAGATTCTCGACGGCACCTACAAGCTGCCGGTCACCGACGGCTCCGGCCGCGACCGCAATGTGCTGAAACAGGCCGTCGAGCAACTGAAACAGGGCGGCTATACGATCCGGGGCGGAAAGATGCTCGATGGCTCCGGCCGCCAGCTCGCCTTCGAGATCATGACGCAGAATGCCGACCAGGAGAAGCTGGCCGTCGCCTATCAGCGTTCGCTGCAGACGATCGGCATCGCCGCTTCCATCCGCACCGTCGACGATTCGCAGTATCAGAGCCGGACGAATAGCCGTGATTACGACATGATCATCAAGGCCTATGTGTCTACGCTATCGCCTGGAATAGAGCAGGTCGGTCGCTGGTCTTCCGCTGAGCGCACACGCGAGGGTACCGACAGCTTTGCCGGCGCCAACGATCCCGATCTTGATACGCTGATCGACCATCTGCTCAAAGCGCGCTCGGCCGAGGACTTCATCGCAGCGGTGCGTTCCTACGACCGACTGCTGCTTTCCAGCCACTACGTGCTGCCTCTCTATCATGTCGGCCAGCAATGGGTGGCGCGCAGCAAGCGCATCGGCCGTCCTGACAGGACGCCGCTTTACGGCTACCAGTTGCCGGTTTGGTGGGATACAAGCGCGCAATAGGAAGAGCCGAAGCGCCGCAGCCCAATGTCTTCTTTCAGAGACGCAGAGAATAAGGAAAACCTTCATGGAGCGTATCACCATCGACGTCGTCTCGGATGTCGTCTGCCCCTGGTGCTATCTCGGCAAGGCGCGGCTGGAGCTCGCCATCGCCGAGRTGCAAGACCAAATCGGCGTCGACATCAACTGGCGGCCGTACCGGCTCAATCCCGACTATCCCAAGGAAGGCGTCGACCAGAAGAAGGCGCTGGCTGAGAAGCTCGGCGGCGAGGAGCGCGTGGCGCAGGCGCACAAGATGCTCTCGGATTACGGCCGCGAAGTCGGCATTGCCTTCGATTTCGAGGCGATCAAGATCGGCCCGAACACGCTCGATGCGCATCGGCTGATCCACTGGGCGATGATCGAAGGCCGCGAGAAGCAGGACAAAGTCGTTGCCGCACTGTTCAAGGCGAATTTCGAGGAAGGCCGCAATGTCGGCGACCATGCGGTGCTGCTCGATATCGCCGAGAAGGCCGGCCTCAACCGTTCGGTCATCGCCTCGCTGCTTGCTTCCGAGGCCGATCGCGATCTGATCGTCGCCGAGATCAAGGCAGCGCAGGAGATGGGCGTCAACGGCGTGCCATTCTTCATCTTCGACCAGCAATATGCCGTCAGCGGTGCACAGACGCCTGACGTCCTGGCGAACGCGTTGCGCGATATCGCCAAGGCGAAAGCCGAGGCACGATCAGGCCTCAACTGACGTCGACGGCCCCAGCTCTAGCCTAGAACCGGAACACAACGCACCTCGGTCTTCACCGAATTGGCGATGAAGCATTCGTCGTGGGCGCGATGGTGCAGGGCTTCGAGCTCGCTTAACGAGGGCTGCTTTTCGCCGCTGAAGACGACATGCGGACGGAGCGTCACGACGGTCATGGCGAGGCGGCCGTCGGCATTCTTTTCCATGAGGCCCTCGGCGGCATCGGTGTAGCTGTCGACGCAAAAGCGCTGTTTGGCGGCGATCGACAGGAACCAGAGCATGTGGCAGCTGGAGAGCGAGGCGACGAAAGCCTCTTCCGGATCGACGGCATCCTCGGCGGAATAGGGCAGCGGAACGACATGCGAGGACGAGGATGCCCTCACCTCGATGCCGCCGTCGAAGGTCCAGCGGTGGGCACGGCTGTATCGGTTGTCGGTGAAGGTTTCGCCGTTCCGCTGCCAGGCGATCGTTGCGCCGTATGTTCCCATCTCTATCTCCCTTTTTCACGCAATTCCCGGCAAAATCGCTTCGCGCTTTGCCCAGCAAAACCGCGGCACAGTTTTGCTGGAATTGCTCTATTTCGCCAGTTCCGCCAGTTGCGTCATGATAACAGCTGCGCCCTGCAGGCGTTTTTCCGGCGTCGGCAGGTCGCGGGTCAGGAACAGGCTGTGATCGGGTCGGATCTTCGCCATCGTGCCCTGCTTGCCGATATAACCGACGAGGTTTGCCGGGTTGGGGAATTCCTTATTGCGGAACTGCACGACGACGCCCTTCGGGCCGGCATCGAGCTTTTCGACATTGGCGGTGCGGCAGAGCGACTTGATGTAGACGATCTTCAGCAGATGCTGAACTTCGATCGGCATCGGGCCGAATCGGTCGATCATCTCGGCGCCGAAGCCATCGATCTCCTTGAGCTCGGTGATTTCGCCGAGACGGCGATAGAGCGCCATGCGCAGGTGCAGGTCGGGCACGTAGCCTTCCGGGATCATCACCGTCGTGCCGACCGAGATCTGCGGCGACCAGCCGGTGTCGTGGATCTCGTCGACACCCTTGACCTCGGCAACCGCCTCTTCCAGCATCTGCTGGTAGAGCTCGAAACCGACCTCTTTGATGTGGCCGGACTGCTCCTCGCCGAGCAGATTGCCGGCGCCGCGGATATCGAGATCGTGGCTTGCCAGCTGGAAACCGGCGCCGAGCGTATCTAGCGACTGCAGCACCTTGAGGCGGCGTTCGGCGGTGGCCGTCAGCACCTTGTTGACCGGCAGGGTGAAGAGGGCGAAGGCGCGCACCTTCGAGCGGCCGACGCGGCCGCGCAGCTGATAGAGCTGGGCAAGGCCGAACATGTCGGCGCGGTGGACGATCAGCGTATTGGCCGTGGGCACATCGAGGCCGGATTCGACGATGGTGGTGGACAACAGCACGTCGTAACGGCCTTCATAAAAGGCGTTCATGATGTCTTCGAGTTCGCCGGCCGGCATCTGGCCATGGGCGATGGCAACCTTCAACTCCGGCACGTCCGATTGCAGGAAGGCATGCACGTCCTCGAGGTCGGCAAGCCTAGGGCAGACATAGAAACTCTGACCGCCTCGATAATGCTCGCGCATCAGCGTCTCGCGGATGACCAGGCTGTCGAAGGGCGAGATGAAGGTGCGCACCGCCATGCGGTCGACCGGCGGCGTCGTGATCAGCGATAGTTCGCGCACGCCGGTCATGGCAAGCTGCAGCGTGCGCGGGATCGGCGTTGCCGACAGCGTCAACACATGCACGTCGCTCTTCAGCTCCTTCAGTCGCTCCTTGTGCTTGACGCCGAAATGCTGCTCCTCGTCGATGACGAGCAGACCGAGATTGGCGAATTTGATGCCGGCGCCGAGCAGCGCATGGGTGCCGACGACGATATCGGTCTTCCCCTCAGCCACTTCCTTCTTGGTCAACGCCAGCTCCTTGGCGCCCACAAGGCGCGAGGCCTGCTGGATGCGCACCGGCAGACCGCGGAAACGCTCGGAAAAGGTCTTGAAATGCTGGCGGGAAAGCAGCGTCGTCGGCACGACGACGGCGACCTGGGCACCGTTCATCGCCGCGACGAAGGCGGCGCGCAGCGCCACTTCGGTCTTGCCGAAACCGACGTCACCGCAGACCAGACGGTCCATCGGCCGGCCGGCGCCAAGATCGGAGCGCACCGCCTCGATGGCGTTATCCTGGTCCTCGGTCTCGTCATAGGGGAAGCGGGCGGCGAATTCGTCGTAAAGGCCTTCAGGCGTCGTCAGCATCGGCGCATGGCGCGTCAGGCGCTCGGCGGCGATTCGGATCAGCGCATCGGCCATGTCGAGCAGGCGCTTCTTGAGCTTGGCCTTGCGCATCTGCCAGGCACCGCCGCCAAGCTTGTCGAGCTGGGCTTCGGTGCCCTCGCCGCCATAACGCGAGAGAAGATCGATGTTTTCGACCGGCAGGAACAGTTTGGCCTCGTCGGCATATTGCAGTTCGAGGCAGGCATGCGGAGCACCAGCGGCCTCGATGGTTCTCAGCCCTATAAAACGGCCGATGCCGTGTTCGGCGTGGACGACGATCGAGCCCTCGTCGAGGCCCGCGACTTCCGAGATGAAATCGGCTGCGCGCTTGCGGCGTTTGGAGCGGCGCACCATCCGGTCGCCGAGGATGTCCTGCTCGCCGATGACGACGAGGTCGCCGGCCTCGAAGCCGGCTTCGAGACTGAGCACGGCAGYGGCCGCCTCGCCTCTCGCCAGCGAACCGACGTCCTTCAGCGCCTCGATCGGCTTGACCTTTTCCAGGCCATGTTCGTTCAGCACCTGCAGCAGGCGCTCCAGCGAGCCTTCGGTCCAGGCGGTGACCAGCACTTTGGCGCCGGCAGCCCGGCGGTCGGCAATATGCTTGACGACGACGTCGAAGATGTTGATGCGTTCGGCATCGCCGCCGCCTTCGGCGTTCGAACGCGCCCAGCGCTGGCCCTGGCGGGCGTCGACATTGACGACCCGCCGCGCCTCACCCTCATGCTCGTTGAAGGGGCTGATACGGATCGCGCCGAGCGCGTCGAGGGTTTTGACGAAAAGCTTGCTGTCGAGATAGAGCTGGCCTGGCGTCACCGGCTTGTAGGGCGTGCCCTGCGTCATCTGGCCCTTGGTCGGCTGGCCGGAATTCAGGCGGGCGTCGTAATAATCGAAAACGAGCTTGGAGCGCTCTTCCGCTGCCTCACGCACCGTATGGTCGATGACGATACGGAAGCCGCTGAGATAATCGAAGATGGTATCGAGCTTCTCGTAGAAAAGCGGCAACCAATGCTCCATGCCGGGGTAACGGCGGCCTTCGGAGACGGCGAGATAGAGCGCGTCGTTGCGTGTGGTCGCGCCAAAAGCGGAGAGGTAATTCTTGCGGAAGCGGCTGATCGTATCCGGGGTCAGCGTCACTTCGCTCATCGGGTTGAGATCGAGGGATCGCACCTGCCCTGTCGTGCGCTGGCTGGCCGGATCGAAGCTGCGGATGCTTTCCAGCGTGTCGCCGAAGAAATCGAGGCGGACCGGCTCTTCCGAACCCGGCACGAAGACGTCGAGAATGCCGCCGCGCACGGCATATTCGCCGACCTCGCGAACGGTCGCGACCCTCTCGAAGCCATTGCGTTCCAGGCGACCGGCGAGATCGTCCATGCGCAGCTGGTTGCCGGGACGGGCCGAAAAAGTCAGGCTTTCGATGACATCCTGCGGCGCCACCTTCTGCAGCATGGCATTGGCGGTGACGAGCACGATTGCCGCGTGCGGCTTCTTGCGATGGGCGATGAGGCCGCCGAGTGCGGCAAGCCGGCGGGCCGAGGTGTCGGCACTCGGCGAGACGCGGTCATAGGGCAGACAGTCCCAGGCAGGCAGGGTGAGAACCGGAATGTCGGGGGCGACAAAGCCCAGCATCTGTTCCAGATCGGCCATGCGGTGGCCGTCGGACATGACATAGGCGACCGGCTCTCCCGTTCGGGCGAGCTCGGCGAGCAGCAGCGTCTCCAGACCTGCCGGCACATTGCCAATCGTCAGCGGCTCGGCAATGGCCGCAAGCTTCTTCGCATCGAAACCAGGGATCATTCCGGCGTCCTGAGGGGCTTGTCGAAATCGGGCTTATAAGCGGCGATGCGGGCAAACATCGGTGTCTGGAAACGCTCAGGCACCGGCCATGTYCCCATGATCCAGCGGACGAGATCATTGTCCTCTTCCGCCATGATCGTCTCGAACTCGTCGAGTTCGGCTTCCGACAGATTCGCGACCTCAGCTTCGGCGAACTGGCCGAAGACCAGATCCATCTCGCGAATGCCGCGATGCCAGCAGCGGAAAAGGATTCTGCGGCGGCGCGGGTCAAGACCGGCACTCGTGAGCGTGACACCTGTCATGGCATTACCTTCCTGTTGATGCGCCTCTATAGACCCTGGAAAGCGGCTTGTCAGCCTTGCCAAGGCCGCATTGTTCATCGCATTTTGGCCACATGCGCCCCGCCATTCTCGATCCTCTGTTTTCCCCCATTTCGGGCCTTCCGGGCGTCGGCCCGAAGATCGCCGAGCTGCTGGTGAAGCTACTCGGGCGCGAGACCCTGGAAGATTGCCGGGTCATCGACCTGCTCTTCCACGCGCCCTTCTCGCTGATCGACAGGCGCAACCAGCCTGGAATCGCCCGCGCGCCGCAGGGCGCGATCGTGACGATCACGGCGCGCGTCGACCGCCACCAGCTGCCGCCGCGCGGCAAAAGCAACATTCCCTATCGCGTCTTCCTGCATGACGAGACCGGCGAGCTGACGCTGGTCTTCTTCCGCGGACAGGCGGCGTGGCTGGAAAAGCAGCTGCCTGTTGACGCGGAGGTGACGGTCAGCGGCAAGATCGACTGGTTCAACGGCCGCGCCTCGATGGTGCATCCCGATTATATCGTCAGGGCGGACGAGACAGAGAGCCTGCCGCTGGTCGAGCCGATCTATCCGCTGACGGCGGGGCTTTCGCCGAAGACGCTGCGCAAGATCATCGACGCCGGCCTGCCGCGTTTTCCCGAGCTGCCGGAATGGATCGACCTGGCCTTGACTGAGAAACAGGGCCTGCCGTCGATCCGCGACAGTTTCCACATGCTGCACGAGCCGCGCGACCCTACCGATATCGACCCGCAGGCCCCTGCCCGGCGGCGGCTTGYCTATGACGAGTTCCTCGCCGGACAGCTGTCACTGAGCCTGGTGCGGCAGAGGCTGCGCAAGGTGGCGGGCCAGCCGGTGCATGCGACCGGCGCCATCAGCAGCAAGATCCTGAAGGCGTTGCCCTTCTCGCTCACATCAAGCCAGAACGAGGCGATCGCCGAGGTTTTGAAGGATATGGCCGGCAACGAGCGCATGCTGCGGCTGCTGCAGGGCGATGTCGGTTCCGGCAAGACGCTGGTGGCACTGATGGCTATGGCGGCGGTGATCGAGAGCGGCGGCCAGGCCGTGCTGATGGCGCCGACCGAAATCCTGGCGCGGCAGCACCACGCGACGATCTCGAAATTCGCGGCCGCCGCCGGACTCAGCATCGAGGTGCTGACCGGGCGCACCAAGGGACGCGAGCGGGAGGAAATCCTGGAGCGCATCGCCTCGGGTGCTGCCCAGATCATCATCGGCACGCATGCGCTGTTCCAGGACAGCGTCGCCTACGCCAATCTGATGCTTGCCGTCGTCGACGAGCAGCACCGTTTCGGCGTGCATCAGCGCCTGCGGCTGACCGCCAAGGGCCTCTCGCCGCATATGCTTGTCATGACGGCGACGCCGATCCCGCGCACGCTGGTTCTCGCCGCCTTCGGCGATATGGACGTCTCCAAACTCACCGAAAAACCGGCCGGCCGCAAACCGATCCAGACGATCACCGTGCCGATGGAACGGACCGGCGAAATCGTCGGCCGACTGCAAAGCGCGATTGCCGAGGGCAAGAAGGCCTACTGGATCTGCCCGCTGGTCGAGGAGTCCGAGGAGCTCGACCTGATGTCGGCCGAGGAGCGGCACGCGACGCTGGTCTCGGCACTCGGCCCGGATGTCGGCCTGATCCACGGCCGCATGAGCGGGCCGGAGAAGGACGCGGAGATGATGGCGTTCAAGAACGGCGAGACCCGGCTGCTCGTCGCCACCACCGTCGTCGAGGTCGGTGTCGACGTGCCGGATGCGACGATCATGGTGATCGAACATGCCGAACGCTTCGGCCTGGCGCAATTGCATCAGCTGCGCGGCCGCGTCGGGCGCGGCGACGAGGCCTCGACCTGCATCCTGCTCTACAAGGGACCACTCGGCGAGACCGGCCATGCCAGGCTTTCGATCATGCGGGAGACGGAAGACGGTTTCCGCATCGCCGAGGAGGACCTGAAGCTGCGCGGTGAAGGCGAATTGCTCGGCACGAGGCAATCGGGCACGCCGGGTTTCCGCATCGCCAGTCTCGAGGCGCATGCCGACCTGTTGGAGATCGCCCGCAAGGATGCCGCCTACCTCATCGAGCGCGATCCGGAGCTGACCACCGAGAGAGGAACGGCGATCCGCACCCTGCTCTATCTTTTCCGCCGCGACGAGGCGATCCGTTTTCTCAGGGCTGGATAAAGCGCGCCGCGGCGCGCTTTAAGTTCTTTGTTCTACGCATATCGTTACCCCAAAACCGCCGAACACTTTTGGGCGACATGCATCAATCCGCTTTGGAAACCGCCACCGGCTTCGGCCGTGGCAAATGCTTCTGCTTGGGATCGGCCGGCTTGTGTTCGGGCGCCACAAGCCCGCCTGAAATCAGGTACTTGGCGGCGTCTTCCGGCGACATGTCGAGCATGACGATCTTCTCGCGCGGCACGAAGATGAGGAAGCCGGCTGTCGGCACCGGCGTCGGCGGCAGGAAGACGGCGACCATATCCTGGCCCATGGCATTGAACTTCGAAGCGATTTCGCCCTTGGCGTCGGTGGCGATGAAGATCAGTGCCCAGAGGCCGGGACCCGGATATTCGATGAGGCCGACCTTCTTGAAGGAGTTCGCCTGTTCCTTCAGCACGGTTTCGAAAATCTGCTTCACGCTTCTGTAGACTGTGCGCACTAGCGGCATGCGCTGAACGATCGATTCGCCGAACCGGACGATGCTCTGGCCGATGAGGTTCTTGCCGAGGAAGCCGACGACGGTGATCAGGATAACGGCGGTCAGCAGACCGAAACCGGGAATGGCGAAATTCAGATAGCTTTCCGGATTCCAGCGCGCCGGAATATAGGGCCGGACCCAGCTGTCCGACCAATGGATGAAGGTCCAGGTCAGCCAGATGGTGATCGCGATCGGCGCGCAGATGATCAGCCCTGCGAGAAAATTATTCCTCAGCCGGGTCGCGACCGGCATTCTGGGGGTGTTGTCGGTCATCGTTTCCTGATGATCTCCATCTCAGTCGTGGACAGGCCGGTACGCCGGCCCTTCCCCCTTGTCCGCAGACCAAAACTGCCAGAATTCGGGGCGCCGCACAATATGTTTCGGCGCGACGGTCCCGGCCCTACAGGCTTATTCCACGGTCACGGATTTCGCCAGGTTGCGCGGCTGGTCGACATCGGTGCCCATGAAGACGGCAGTGTGATAGGCGAGCAGCTGGATCGGCAGCGAGAAGATCATCGGCGCGATGATTTCGTCGACCACAGGCAGGGTGATCGTCGCCATGGTCGGCAGTTTCGAGGCGGCCGCGCCGGCCTCGTCAGTGATGAAGATGATGCGGCCGCCGCGGGCTGCGACCTCCTGCATGTTCGAGACGGTCTTTTCGAAGAAACGGTCGTAAGGAGCGATGACGATGACGGGCATGTTCTCGTCGATCAGCGCGATCGGTCCGTGCTTCAATTCGCCGGCAGCATAACCCTCGGCATGGATATAGGAGATTTCCTTGAGCTTCAGCGCGCCTTCCATGGCGAGCGGGAAGCTGGTGCCGCGGCCGAGATAAAGCACGTCCTTGCACTTCGACAGCTCGCGCGACAGGCTTTCCATCTGCGGCTGGATAAGGTTCAGCACCCGGCTCATGATGCGTGGCATTTCGGCGAGATGGCGCACCAGCGCCCTCTCCTCGTCGGCACTCACCGTGCCGCGCGCCTTGCCGGCGCCGATTGCCAGCGCTGCCAGCACGGCAAGCTGGCAGGTGAAGGCCTTGGTCGAGGCGACGCCGATTTCGGGGCCGGCCATGATCGGGAAGACGGCGTCGGATTCGCGCGCGATCGTCGATTCGCGGACATTGACGACGGCGCCGATTTTCAACCCGTTATCGCGGCAATAGCGCAGCGATGCCAGCGTATCGGCGGTCTCACCGGACTGCGAAATGAACAGCGCTGCCTGCGACGGCGACAGCGGCATTTCGCGGTAGCGAAACTCGGAGGCGACGTCGATCTCAACAGGCAGGCGGGCATAACGCTCGAACCAGTATTTGCCGACGAGGCCGGCGAGATAGGCCGTGCCGCAGGCAGAGATCGCAAGTCCGGTTGACGCGTTGAAGTCGATCGCGGCGGCATTGGCGCCGATCGTGTTCTCGGCGAAATCGACATAGTGGCTGAGCGCATGGGAGATCACCTCCGGCTGCTCGTAGATTTCCTTTTCCATGAAATGGCGGTGGTTGCCCTTGTCGACGACATAGGCGGTCGCTTGCGAGATCTGGCGGGCGCGCTTGACCGGCTTGCCGGCGAAATCGAGCACTGCGACACCGTCCCGGGTGAGAACGGCGAAATCGCCGTCGACGAGATAGGTGATCTCGTTGGTGAAGGGCGAGAGCGCGATCGCGTCCGAGCCGAGGAACATCTCGCCGCGGCCATAGCCGACGGCAAGCGGCGGTCCGGAACGGGCGGCCATGATCGTGCCGGGATGGGCCTTGAGCATAACAGCCAGCGCATAGGCGCCGGTCACCCGGTTCAGCATCTTCAGCATGGCGTCGCGCGGCTCGAGGCCCTCGCGCAGGTATTTCGCCAGCAGATGGGCGACCACCTCAGTGTCGGTCTGGGTCTGGAAGACCGAACCCTCCTCGGTCAGTTCGTCGCGAAGCTCGGAGAAATTCTCGATGATGCCGTTATGGACGACGGCGACGCCTTCAACGAAATGCGGATGGGCATTGGTCTCGTTGGGAACGCCGTGGGTCGCCCAGCGCGTGTGGGCGATGCCGACGGTGCCGGGCAGCGGTTCGCTGTCGAGGCGCTTTTCCAGATTGAACAGCTTGCCCTCGGCGCGGCGGCGATCCATCACGCCGTCATGAATGGTGGCGACACCGGCGGAATCGTAACCGCGATATTCGAGACGCTTCAGCGCATCGACCAGGCGCTCGGCCACAGGCGCAGTTCCGACGATCCCCACAATGCCGCACATATAGTATCCCCATAAAGGCTTCGATGACGAGGCCAGTCCTAACGATTCCTGCTTATTTCTCAATCACCTCGGCGGTCACTTTGAATTTCCGCCGGTTACGCAAGGCCTGTCAGGCTTTCGCCTTCTTCGCCGCCTTGATGGCGAGCGCGCGTTCGCGCAGCAGCGTCGCGCGGCCGGGTTTGATCTCCTGCCGGGCGCGGCCGAGCGCC